>NZ_JBEYFY010000026.1:0-106394 GCF_040703595.1 Streptomyces sp. NPDC007084 | reverse complement strand
GGCGAGCCGCCCGCCGGGCCGCCGGGAGCGCGGCCGGCCAGGCGGCGGCGCAGGGCTTCCCGCAGGTCGTCGGGGAGTGCCTCGGCGCGCTCGCGCCGGGAGGGCTTCGAAGACGTCATGGTCGGGTCCTCACCGTTCGTCGTGGTCGGGGCCGCCGTGCGCGGCGTCTTCGAGTTGGCTGAGCACCTGTTCCTCCACCCGTTCCGCCAGGGCGGCGACGGTGCGGGAGACCAGGACGTCGCGCGGGGTGAGGTCCACCCCGAACAGGTCGTTGGCGCGGGAGGCGATGAGCAGGGCGCGCATCGAGTCGCCGCCGAGCAGGAAGTAGTCGTCCTCGGCGCCCACGGCCGTGCCGAGGGCGTCCTCCCACAGGGCCGCGAGCGCTTCCTCGGCGGGGGTTCGGGGTGCCACGTGCCCGGCCTGGACCGGTGCGTTCCGCGGGGCCGGGGCCGGGGCGGGCAGGGCGGCCCGGTCGGTCTTGCCGTTCTCCGTGACCGGGAAGCGGTCCAGGACGACGAACGCCGACGGCACCATGTGGCCGGGCAGCGAGCGGGCGGCCAGGGCGCGCAGTTCCGCGTCCGCCGGGGGTTCGGCGCCGGGGGCGGTGAGCAGGTGGGCGACCAGCCGGGGCAGGCCCGGTTCGTCCTGCCGTACGCTCACCACCGCGTCGAGCACGCCGGGGTGGCGGGTCAGGACGGTCTCGACCTCGCCGGCCTCGATGCGGTGGCCGCGCAGCTTCAGCTGGTGGTCGGTGCGGCCCAGGTAGCGCAGTTCGCCGTGGCCGTCCCGGCGCACCAGGTCGCCGGTGCGGTACATGCGGGTGCCGGGCGGCCCGTAGGGGTCGGCGGTGAAGCGGGCGGCGGTCAGTCCGGGGCGGCCGAGGTAGCCGCGGGCCAGGGCCGGTCCGCTGAGCCAGAGTTCGCCGGGGACGCCGTCGGGGACCGGGCGCAGCCGGGCGTCGAGGACATAGGCGCCGGTGGCGGGCAGCGGGCGGCCGATGGGAGGGGCGGTGCCGTCCGGGGTCAGGGGCGCGGACCAGGTGGCGACGACGGTGGCCTCGGTGGGTCCATAGGAGTTGACCATGCGGTGGTGCGGTGCCCAGCGGGCGACCAGGTCGGCGCCGCACGCGTCGGCGCCGACGATCAGCGTCTTCAGGCCGGGCAGGGTGCCGGGCGTGCCGGCGGGCAGGGTGGCGAGCGCGGCCGGCGGCAGCAGGGTGTGGGTGATGCCCTGGTCGCGCAGGACCCGGGCCAGTGGTTCGCCGAGCAGCGGACCGGGCTCGGGTACGACCAGCCGGGCGCCGTGCGGCAGGGACGCGCACAGCTCCAGCACGGAGGCGTCGAAGCTGGGTGTGGCGAAGGCCAGCACCCGGTCCCCCTCGGTCACCTGGTAGTGCGCGGCCTCGGCGGCGGCGAACCCGGCGATGCCGCGCTGGGTGACGACGACGCCCTTGGGGGTGCCGGTGGAGCCGGAGGTGTAGATGACGTAGGCCGGGTCGTCCAGGTCGAGCGGGCGCCCGCGGTCGGCGTCGGTGGGCCGGTGGGCCGGCGCGCCCTCGGCCGGGTCGGCGAGGAGCGCGGCGACCTCCTTGGCGTCCAGGGTGAGGGCGGGGGCCGCGTCGCGGAGCATGAGCGTGATCCGCTCGTCCGGGTAGGCGGGGTCCACGGGCAGGAAGGCGGCGCCCGTCTTGGCGACCGCGAGCTGGGCCAGCACCATGTCGAGCGAGCGGGGCAGCAGCAGGGCCACGAGGTGGCCGGGCCCGGCGCCGCGGGCGATGAGCTGGTGGGCGAGGCGGTTGGCGTACGCCTCGGTCTCGGCGAAGGTCAGCTGCCGGGCGGGGTCGGCGAGGGCGGGCGCCTCGGGCCACCGGTCCACGGCGGCCTCGATCAGGGCGGGCAGGGTGGCCGGGGACACGGGTGCCGGCTCCGGCCGGACCGGGCCGCGCAGCAGCCGGGCGCGGTCCTCGGGCGGCAGCGTGTCGAGGTCGTCCAGGCGGGTGGTGCCGTCGGTGGCGGCCAGCGCGCGCAGGGTGTGCAGCAACTGCCCGGCGAGGGAGCGCGCCGTCGCGGCGTCGAAGTGGCGCGGGTCGTAGCCGAGTTCGACGGCGAGCCGGTCGCCGGGCGAGACGACCACGGTGAGCGGGTAGTTGGTGGCCTCGCGGGCGTCCAGGTCGCGCAGGGTCAGTCCGTGGGCGCCGGCGGTGGCGTCCCCGACGGGATAGTTCTCGAACACCACCAGGCTGTCGAACATCGCGGTACCGGGCGGCAGTTGGGTGAGGCCGTGCAGCTCGTTCAGGGGCATGTGGTCGAACCGGCGGTCCTCGGCGCGCGCCTCTTGCAGGGCGCGCAGCCAGGGGGCGCAGCGTGCGATGCCGTCGGCGTGGACGCGGGCGGGCAGGGTGGTGATGAACAGGCCGGTGATGGTGTCGGCGCCGGGCAGGTCGGCGGGGCGGCCGGAGACGGTGGTGCCGAAGCAGACCTCCGGTGTGCCGCTCCAGCGGGCCAGCAGCAGCGCCCAGGCGCCCTGGACGAGGGTGTTGAGGGTCAGCCGGTGCCGGCGGGCGAACTCCTGGAGCGCCTCGGTCTGTTCGGTGCTCAGGCGTTCGGAGAGCCAGGTGCCCGAGCGGGCGGTGGTGTCCGGGGCGGGCCTGCGGTCGTAGGGCAGCGGGGTCGGGGCGGTCAGGCCGGCGAGGACGCCGCGCCAGTGGTCGCGGGCGTCGGCGGTGTCGCGGCGGGCGAGGTGGGCGGCGTAGTCGGAGAAGGGCCGGCGCTCGGGCAGTCGGGGCCGCTCCCCGCGGGCGAGCGCGGCGTGCGCGGTCAGTACGTCGCCGAGGACGTGGAAGACGCTCCAGCCGTCCAGCAGGACGTGGTGGAAGGTCCACACCACGCGTACCGCGTCCGGTCCGAGCCGGACCAGGGCGAGGCGCAGCAGCGGCGGCCGGTCCAGCGCGATGCCCAGGGCCCGTTCCGCGCCCAGGAGTTGTTCCAGTTCGGCCGGGTGCCGGTCCTCGGGCAGGGTGCTCCAGTCGTGCCGGGTGACCGGCGGGGTGACGTTCCGGTGGACGGTCTGGAGCGGTACGGGTGCGCCGTCCAGGACGACGGCGGTGCGCAGGACCGGGGTGCGGTCGACCACGTGCCGCCAGGCGGCGGCGAGCAGGTCCACGTCGCGGGCGCCGTCCACGACGAAGGTGATCTGCTCGACGTACAGGCCGTGTGCGGCCTCGTCCATGCCGTGTACGACCATGCCGGTCTGCGTGGGCGTGAGCGGGTAGACGTCCTGTACGTCCCGGCCGGTGCCGGCGATCCGGTCGACGGCGGCCTGGTCGAGCGGGGCCAGCGGGAAGTCGGACGGGGTGCGTCCGCCCGCGCCGGGCTCGGCGCAGTGCCGGATCAGGGCGCGCAGTTCACCGGTCAGCTCGGCGGCGAGCCGTTCGACGGTCTCGCGGCGGTGCAGGGCCGTGGAGTACGACCAGCCGAACTCCAGCCTGCCGTCCACTACTTGGCCGAGGACGTCGAGGAGGTGGGGCCGGTCGGCGGTGCGGTCCATGCCGCCGGTGAGGCCGCCGTGGGGGGCGTGCAGCAGGCCGCCGGACGCCGTCTGCCGGTCGGGCCGGCCGAGGTAGTTGAAGCTGATGCCGGGCAGGCCGGGCAGGTCCCGGCCGGCTGTCGGGTGGAGGTGGCGCAGGGCGCCGTACCCGACGCCGCCCCTCGGTACGGCCCGCAGGTTCTCCTTGACGGCCTTGAGCGCGGGGCCGGTGCCGGCGTCCCGTGCCATGTCCAGGGCGACCGGGTACAGGCTGGTGAACCAGCCGACGGTGCGGGAGAGGTCGACGTCGGCGAAGAGGTCCTCGCGGCCGTGGCCCTCCAGGGTGACCGCCACCCGGTCCCGGCTGGTCCAGCGGGCCAGCACCCGGCCGAGGGCGTACAGCAGCACGTCGTTGACGCGGGTGCGGTAGGCGTCCGGGACGTCCTGGAGAAGCCGCCGGGTGTCCTCGGCGTCGAGGCCCGCCGTGACCGTCGCCTCCTCGGCGGCGGTGTTCGCGCCTCCCGGATGGTCCACGGGCAGCGGCCCCGGGGCGTGCTGGGCGCGCCAGTGCGGGACCTCGTCGTCGAAGCCGCCGGCCGCCGTGTGGGCGGCGAGCCGCTGCGCCCAGGCGCGGAAGGACGTGGTCTTGGCGCCGAGGCCGGGGCGGTCGCCGGCCCGCAGGGCGCGGTAGGCGGTGTCGAGGTCCTCCAGGATCAGCCGCCAGGACACGGCGTCCACGACCAGGTGGTGGGCGGCGAGCACCAGCACCGGCCGCCCGCCCCTCTCGCCCGTTTCGCCTCTCCTGATCCTCTCGCCCGTCTGACCCGGATCGCCCGTCTGACCCGTCTCACCCGGATCGCCCGTCTCATCCGTCTCGCCCTGGCAGAGCGCGGCCCGCAGCAGCGGCCCGTTCGCCAGGTCGAAGCCGGCGGCCAGGCGCCGCGCGAGGCCGGGGTCGGGCGGCCCGTCGTGCACCTCCAGGTGCGGGGCCTCGCCGGGCACGGTGCCGTACTGCCGCCGGGTCCCGTCGGCCGCCGTCTCGAACCGCAGCCGCAGCGCGTCGTGCCGTTCGAGCACGGCGGCGAGGGCGCCCCTCAGCAGCGATTCGTCGGTGTTGTCGGCCAGTTGGCAGGCGACCGTCTGGCTGAAGTCGGACGGGTCGCCGCCGAGGGTGTCGAGCAGCCAGTGCTGCACCGGGGTGAGCGGGGTGTCGCCGATGACCGGGCCCTGCTCGGCCGTGACCGGGGAGGTGGGCAACTCCTGTGCCGCAGCCGCGAGTTCGGCGAGGGTCTGGTGGGTGAACAGGTGGCGCGGGCTGAGCGCGAGGCCGGCCCGGCGGGCGGCGGAGACGATCTGGATGCCGAGCACGGAGTCGCCGCCGAGGGTGAAGTAGTTGTCGTCGGCGCCGACTTCGGGCACGCCCAGCGCCTGGCACCAGATGGCGGCGAGGGTGCGTTCGGCCGGGGTGGCGGGCGGCCGGCCGGTGCCGGTGCCGGCGCTCCACTCGGGGTCGGGCAGGGCCCGCCGGTCGAGCTTGCCGGTGGCGCCGAGCGGAAGCCGGTCCAGCGGCACCACGATGGCGGGCACCAGGTGGTCGGGGAGGGTGTGGGAGAGGAACGCGCGCAGCTCCGCCGGGTCCGGGAGGCCGCCCGCGGCGGGCACCGCGTAGCCGATCAGGCGGCGGTGACCGTCGTGCTCGGCCACCCGGGCCGCCGCGGCGGACACGGCCGGGTGGCGGGCCAGCGCCGCTTCCACCTCGCCGAGTTCGATGCGGAAACCGCGCACCTTGACCTGGTCGTCGGTCCGGCCCAGGTAGACGATGTCGCCGTCGGCGGTCCAGCGGGCCCGGTCGCCGGTGCGGTACATGCGGCTGCCGGGCGGCCCGAACGGGTCGGGCAGGAAGCGGGACGCGGTCAGTCCGGGCCGGCGCAGATAGCCGCGGGCCACCCCGGTGCCGGCGAGGAACAGTTCGCCGGGCGCGCCGACGGGCACCGGGCGCATCCGCTCGTCCAGGACGTAGCCGCGGGCGCCGCCGACCGGCCGGCCGATCGGCGGGTCCCGGTCGGGGTCGGCGGGGTCGCAGGTGAAGGCGGTGGCGTAGACGGTGGCCTCGGTGGGGCCATAGATGTTGCGCACCTCGCAGCCGGGTACCGCCGCGCGGACCTGTCCCACGGTCCGGGCGGGCAGCCCCTCCCCCGCGAGGACCACGGTGTCGGCGCCGACCCGCACGGTGTCCTCGGCCAGCAGCCGGCCGAGGGCGGAGGGCACGGCGCTGAGCAGTCCGGCCCGCCACGGGCCCGGCCGCTCGGCCAGGGCGAGCAGGTCGCGGACGATCTCGACGCAGCCGCCGGACATCAGGGGCGAGAAGATCTCGAAGACCGACACGTCGAAGTTGAGCGAGGTGGACGCCACCACGTGGTCGAGCCCGCGGCCGGTGAACTCGGTTGCCGCCCAGTCGGTCAGCGCCAGCACCGAGCCGTGCGCGACGACGACGCCCTTGGGGCGGCCGGTCGAGCCGGAGGTGTGGATGACGTAGGCGGGGTGTCCGGGCAGCAGCGGGGCGTGCCGGTCGCCGTCGCCGACCGGGGCGGCGGAGGCGGCGGCGAGCCGCCGTGCGCAGCCGGGGTCGTCCATGACGAGCCGGGTGTACGGGCCGTCCGGGAGCCGGCCGGCCGTCGCGGTGGCCGTGACGACCGCGAGGGGCCGTACGTCCTCGAAGAGGAACGCGATGCGCTCGGCGGGGTGGCCGGGGTCGACCGGCAGGTAGGCGGCGCCGCTCTTGAGGACGGCGAGGAGGGCCACGACGAGGTCGGCGGTGCGGGGCAGGGCGAGGGCGACGTACCGTTCGGGGCCGGCGCCCGCGTCGACGAGCAGCCGGGCCAGCCGGTTGGCGCGCTCGTCCAGTTCGCGGTAGGTGAGCAGGTCGGCGCCGTGCCGGACGGCGGGCGCGGCCGGAGTCAGGGCGGCCTGGCGGGCGAACGCCTCGGGCAGGGTGTCCTGGGGCGCGGTGACGTGGGAGCCGCCGAACCGGTCGAGCAGTTCGCGGCCCCGGGCGGGGTCGGTGAGCGGCAGGCCGGCCAGGGTGGTGCCGGGGTCGCCGGCCATCGCGGTGAGCAGGGTGCGCAGGCTCTCCCCGAGCCCTTCGACCGTGGACGCGTCGAAGGCGGCCGGGTCGTAGTCGAGGCTCACGTCGAGGGTGTCGCCGGGGGCGACGACCACGCTGAGCGGGTAGTTGGTGGGCTCCAGGTCCCGTTCGGTCTCCATGGCCAGGCCGTGCCGGGCCAGCGCGCCCTCGTCGAAGGGGTAGTTCTCGAACACGACGATGGAGTCGAACAGGTTGGTGCCGCCGGGCACCTCGCTCCAGGTGCCCAGTTGGGCCAGCGAGACGAAGTCGTGGCGCCGGGCCTCGGACTGCGCGGCCTGGAGGTCGCGCAGCCAGTCCAGCAGCGGGCGGTGTCCGTCGATCCGGGCCCGGGTGGGCAGGGTGTTGATGAACAGGCCCACCATCGTGGTGACGCCCGGCAGTTCGGCGGGCCGGCCGGACACGGTGGTGCCGAACACGACGTCGTCTCCGCCGCCGTAGCGGGACAGCAGCAGTGCCCAGGCGCCCTGGAGGACGGTGTTGACCGTGAGGCCGGCCCGCCGCGCGGTCTCCCGCAGCCGCGCCGACACCTCCGCGCCGAGCGTCATCCGTACGGTGCCGGAGGAGGAGCTGTGGTGGGCGCCGGTGGCGCGGCGGTCGCGGGGCAGTTCGGTCGGGGCGCGGAATCCGGCGAGGGTGGCGCGCCAGTACCGTTCGGCCTGGGCGGTGTCCTGCCCGGCCAGCCAGCCCAGGTAGTCGGCGAAGGGCCGGCGCGCGGGCACCTGGGCGGGGCGTCCGCCGGTGAGGGCCGCGTAGCGCTCGCACACCTCGTCGAAGACCTGGGCGGCGCTCCAGCCGTCCAGCAGGATGTGGTGGAACGTCCACACCATGCGGACGCGGTCGGGGGCGAGCCGGATCAGGGTGAGCCGCATCAGCGGTGCCGTGCCGAGATCGATGCCCGTCTCCCGGTCCGCCTCGACGAGCCGGTCGAGGTCGGCCGCGCACCGGTCGGCGGGCCTGCCGGTCCAGTCGTGGTGGGCGACGGGCACGGTGGCCCGGGGCCGGATCACCTGGACGGGTTCGGTGCTCTCCTGCCAGGCGGGGTGGGAGCGCAGCACCGGGTTGGCGTCGACGGTCCTCTGCCAGGCCTCGGCGAGGGCGTACGGGTCGGTGACGCCGGTCAGCACCAACTGCACCTGGTTGACATAGGCGCGCCCGTCGGGGTCCAGCAGGCTGTGGAACAGCATGCCGGACTGCATCGGGGTCAGCGGCAGGAGGTCTTCGACGGCCCGGCCGTCGCCGGCCAGCGTGTCGACGGCCGTCTGGTCCAGGCGGGCGAGCGGGAAGTCGGAGGGGGTACGGCCGCCCGCGCCGGGGCCGGCGCAGTGGGCGAGGATCTCCTCCAGGGCGCGCAGCATGCCCTCGGCGAGGCCGGTGACGGTGCTCTCGTGGTGCCGGGCGCCGCTGTAGTGCCAGCCGATCTCCAGGCGGCCGTCCTCGACGCGGGCCACCACGTCCAGCAGGTGGGCGCGTTCGGTCTCGGGCGCGTCGGCGCCGCCGAGGCCGCCGGGGACCGCGCGGACCAGGGTGGCGTCGTCGGTGGACCAGTCGAACCGACCGAGGTAGTTGAAGCTGATGCCGGGTGCCGGCGCGGTCGCCGGCCGGTTGCCGGGGGCGAGGTGGCGCAGCGCGCCGTGGCCGACGCCGCGTTCGGGTACGGCCCGCAGTTGCTCCTTGACCGCCTTCAGGGCGCCGCCCCAGTCGCCGGCGGGGACGTTCAGGGCGACCGGGAACAGCGTGGTGAACCAGCCGACCGTGCGGGACAGGTCGACGTCCTCGAACAACTGGTCCTCGCGGCCGTGCCCTTCCAGGTCCACGGCGACGGTGGCCCGCCCGGTCCAGTCGGCCAGGACCCGGCCCAGCGCCGTGAGCAGGACGTCGTCGACGCGCGTGCGGTAGACGGCCGGGACCCGGCGCAGCAGTTCGTCGGTGCGCCGCCGGTCGAGCCGTACGGTGACCTCGCGGACGTCCGCCATGGTGTTGCCGCCGTCGGCGTCCTGGGGCAGCGGCTCGGCGCAGTGCGCGGCGGTACGGGCCCAGTGGGCGAGCTGGCCGGTGAAGCCGCCCGCGCGGGTGTGGGCGGCGAGGCGGCGGGCCCACTCGCGCACGGAGGTGGTGCGGCCGGGCAGCCGTACCGGCTCCGCGGCGAGGGTCTGCCGGTAGGCGGTCTCCAGGTCCTCCAGCAGGATCCGCCAGGAGACGCCGTCGACCACCAGGTGGTGGACGACGAGCAGCAGGCGGGCGGGCCCGGTGCCGCCGGTGAACAGGCGGGCGGTGAGCAGCGGCCCGGTGTCCAGGCGGAACGACTCGTGCGCCGCGGCCGTGGCGTCGGCCAGCGCCCGCCGGGCCGCCTCGGGATCGAGACCGTCGAGGGGGCACACGGTCAGCAGGTCGGGGGCGGGAGCGTCGGCGGCGGTGACCTCCTGGCGCCAGTTCCCGTCCCGCGTGGTGGTGAACCGGGAGCGCAGGGCGTCGTGGTGGCTCCACAGGGCGGCGAGGGCGCGGCGCAGGGCGTCCGGGTCGGCGTCGGGCGCGGTCTCCACGAGGACGGACTGGTCGAAGACCTCCGGCCTGCGCGGCCCGGGGCCGAGGAACCAGTGCTGGATCGGGGTCAGGGGCACCTCGCCCTGGACCGGTCCGGTGCCGGCGACGGCCGCGGCGGTGCCGGTGGCGGCGGCGAGCCGGGCCACCGTGGGGTGCCGGAACAGGTCGCGCGGGGTGAGGGCGAGGCCGGCGGCGCGGGCGCGGGAGACGACCTGGATGCTGAGGATCGAGTCGCCGCCCAGCAGGAAGAAGCTGTCGTCGACGCCGACCTGTGCGACGCCCAGCAGGTCGGCCCAGATCCCGGCGAGAATCCGCTCGGTGTCGTTGCCGGGGGCGCGGTAGGCGCTGTCGCCGGCCGCCGACCAGTCGGGCTCGGGCAGCCGCCGCCGGTCCACCTTGCCGTTGGCGGTCAGCGGCAGCCGGGGCAGCGGGACGAACGCGGCGGGCAGCATGTAGTCGGGCAGGCCGGCGGCGAGGTGGGCGCGCAGTTCGGCCGCGGCGGGCACGGCGGCGCCCTCGGCGGGGACGAGGTGGGCGGCCAGCCGCTTGCGTCCGTCGGCGGTGTACGGCGAGACGACGGCCTCGGCGACGGCGGGGTGCTCGGTGAGCCGGGCCTCGATCTCGGCGGGTTCGACCCGGAAGCCGCGGATCTTGATCTGGTCGTCGGCGCGGCCCACGAAGTGCAGTTCGCCGTCCGCGCTCCAGCGCACGATGTCGCCGGTGCGGTACATGCGCGTTCCGGGCTCTCCGAACGGGTCGGCGAGATAGCGGGCCGCGGTGGCTCCGGGCCGGCCCGCGTAGCCGCGCGCGAGGCCGGCGCCGGCGAGGTACAGCTCGCCGGGGATGCCGGGCGGCTGGGGCTGGAGGGCGCCGTCCAGGACGTAGGCGCGGGTGTTGTCCAGCGGGCGGCCGATGGGCAGGACGGCGGGCAGCGGGTCGCCGGCGCGGAAGGGTCGGCGGGTGGCGAAGGTGGTGGTCTCGGTGGGGCCGTAGCCGTCGACGACGGTGAGGCCGGGGCAGGCGTCCAGGACCCGGCGGACGACGGCACCGGGGACGGCCTCGCCGCCGGTCCACACCTCGCGGGCGCCGCGCAGGCAGGCCGGGTCCTCCTGGGCGAGCAGCCGGAAGAGGCCGGCCGTCAGCCACAGGTGGGTGACGCCCCGTTTCGTGAGCGCGTGCCGGACGGCGGCGGCGTCCAGGCCGGCGGGCGGGGCCAGGACGGCGGTGCCGCCGCGCAGCAGGGGGACCCAGACCTCGTAGGTGGCGGCGTCGAAGGCGTGCGGGGAGTGCACGAGCACCCGTTCGTGCCCGGCGAAGGCCCGGTCCAGCGCGAGGGCGGCGACGTCCCGCTGGCGGACCGCGACGCCCTTGGGGGTGCCGGTGGAGCCGGAGGTGAACATCAGGTACTGCACGTGGTCGGGGTGCACGGCGCCGGTGCCGGGCGTGCCGGCGCCCCGCGGCGTGGTGCCCTCGTCGACGCGCCGGACCCCGTCGCCCGGGAGCAGGTCCTGGGCGGTCTCCTGCCAGGCGGCGTCGGTGAGCAGCAGGGTGGCGCCGGCCTCGGAGAGCATGCGGCGCAGCCGCTCGTGGGGGGCCCTGCCGTCCAGCGGGACGTAGACCCCGCCGGTGCGCACCAGGGCCAGTTGGGCGAGGACGAGGTCCACGGAGCGGTCCATCAGCACGCCGACGGCACGCTCGGCGCGTACTCCGAGAGCCGTGAGGCGTTCCGCGAACTGCGTTGCCCGCGCGTCGAGTTCGCGGTAGGTGAGGCGCTCGTCGCCGGCGTCCAGGGCGATCGCGTCGGGGGTGCGGCGTACCTGGGCGGCGAAGAGTTCGGCGACCGTGGCCTCGGGGAGGTCGGCGGCCGTGTCGTTCCAGGTGCGCAGGACCTGTGTGCGGCGCTCCGCCGTGAGCAACGGGAGCCGGGCGGGCGCCTGTTCGGGGCCGTCGGCCATCCCGGTGAGCAGGACGGTCAGGTACTCGGCGAGCCGGTGCGCGGTGGCCGCGTCGAACAGCTCGGGGTCGTAGCCGAGGCGCAGCGCCAGTTCGGTGCCCGGGTAGGCGACCAGGCTCAGCGGGTAGTTGGTGGTCTCGATGCCGTCCAGGTCGCGCAGGGCGAGGCCGTGGGCGGCGGCGAGGGCGTCGTCCACCGGGTAGTTCTCGAAGACGACGATGCTGTCGAACAGGGCGGCCCGTTCCGGGAGTTCGGTGAACGTCCGCAGGTGGCCGAGTGCCAGGTGGTCGTGGCGGCGGTCCTCGCTCTGGTCGTGCTGGAGCGAGCGCAGCCAGTCCCGGAGGGTGCCGTCGGCGGGGACGGTGACCCGGGTGGGCAGGGTGGTGATGAACAGGCCGGTGATGGACTCGGCGCCGGCCAGCTCCGCCGGCCTGCCGGACACGGTGGTGCCGAACACCACTTCGGCACGGCGGGACTGACGGCTCATCAGTATGGCCCAGGCGCCCTGCACGAGGGTGTTGAGGGTCAGGCCCGAGGTGCGTGCCAGCTCCTCCAGCGCGCGGGTCGACGCCTCGGGCACGGTGACCCGGACGGCCGCGGTGGACTCGGCGCGGTGGGTCTCGCGGGGTTCGCGGTCGTAGGGCAGGGGCGTGGTCTCGTCGAGCCCGGCGAGCCGCTGCCGCCAGTGCGTTTCGGCCTCGTCGCGGTCGCGCTCGCGCAGCCAGGCCACGTAGTCCCGCCAGGGCCGGCGGTCGGGTACGGCCGGTGCGCCGGGCCGTCCGGTGAGGACGCTGTGCCGGGCGAAGACGTCCGACAGCACCTGGAAGAGGCTCCAGCCGTCGAGCAGCAGATGGTGGAAGGACCACACCACGCGGACGGCGGTGTCGGAGACCCGGGCGAGCAGCAGGCGCTGGAGCGGGCCGCCGGCCAGGTCGATGCCGGCCGCGCGGTCCTCGCGCAGCAGGGTGTCCAGGCGCTCGCGGGTCTCCTCGGCGCTCAGGCCGCGCCAGTCCAGCGCGGTCACCGGCAGCGCGGTGGCGTGTCCGACGACGAGCAGGGGTTCGGGCACGTCCTGCCAGACCACCCGGCCGCGCAGCACGGCCGTCGCCTCGGTGACCTGCTGCCAGGCCGCGGCGAGCAGGTCGGGGCGGTCGACGCCGTCCAGGACGAAGGTGAGCTGCTGGAAGTAGACGCCGCGGTCGTCCCGGGAGAGCCCGTGGAAGAGCATGCCGGCCTGCGTCGGCGTCAGCGGCAGTACGTCCTCGACCGTGCCCGGGGTGTCCCCCACGACGCGGTCGACGGCACTCTGGTCGAGCGGGGCCAGCGGGAAGTCCGAGGGGGTGCGGCCGGCCGCGTCGGGCCGGGCGGCGTACCGGGCGAGGTCGGCCAGGGCGGCGGCGTAGCCGTGGGCGAGGGCGCGGACGGTGGACTCGTGGTGCACCTGGCCGGAGTAGAACCAGGTGAACTCCAGCGCGTCGGCGTCGAGCCGGCCGACGACCTCCAGGGCGTGCGGGCGCTCGGCGGCCGGGGCGGCGTCCAGTTCCAGCGGCCGGAAGGTGCCCCGGTACAGGCCGGTCCCGTCGTCGTCCAGGCTCATCCGGCCCAGGTAGTTGAAGCTGATGTGGGCCGCCGGGGCGTGCGGGTCGCCGTCCCGGGGGGCCAGGTGGCGGAGCGCGTCGTGGCCGATGCCGTGCCGGGGTACGGCCCGCAGTTGCTCCTTGACCTGCTTGAGCACGGTGTCCCAGGGGGCCCGCTCCGGGACGGCGAGGGTGACGGGGTGGCGGGTGGTGAACCAGCCGACGGTGCGGCCGAGGTCGAGGTCGGCGAAGAGTTCCTCGCGCCCGTGGCCCTCGACGTCGACGACGACCCGGTCCCGCCCGCTCCAGGCGCACAGGGCGCGGCCGAGCGCGCCGAGCAGGACGTCGTTGGCGCGGGTGCGGTAGGTGTCGGGCAGGACGCGCAGCAGGACGGCGGTGTCCTCGGCGCTCAGGCGTACGGTGACGGCGCGGGCGGAGGTGTAGGTGTCGGGGCCCGGCAGGTCGACGGGCAGGGTGGTGCCGTCCGGCGGGACCGCCTGGGCCCAGTAGGCGCGTTCGTCGTCGAAGCCGCCGGCGGCGGTGTGCGCGGTGAGCCTGCGGGCCCACTGGCGGACCGGCGAGGTCTTGGCGGGCAGGGCCGTCGTCCCGTCCGTGCCGTCGCGGCGGGCGCGGTAGGCGCGGTCCAGGTCCTCCAGCAGCACCCGCCAGGACACGCCGTCCACGACCAGGTGGTGCACGGCCAGGTGCAGGACGGGGGCGCGGCCGGTGCCCCGGTCGTGCAGCACGGCCCGCAGCAGCGGCCCGCGTGCGAGGTCGAAGGGGCCGAAGTGGGGGGTGTCGGTGTCCGGGCCGGTGTGCCGGGCGAGGGTGATCCGGTCGCCCGGCTCGGCGATGTGCCAGGCGGGCGCGGTGCCGTGGCCGGTGTCGAAGCGGGAGCGCAGGGCGTCGTGGTGGGCTACGAGGTCGTTCAGCGCGTGTTCGAGGGCTGCCGGGTCGAGGTCGTCGGGCAGCAGCACCGACAGGGCCTGCGCGAAGTGGGCGGCCCGGTCGGCGCCGGTCTCGAACAGCCAGTGCTGGATGGGGGTCAGCGGTGCGGGGCCGGTCGGGTCCACCGGGGCCTCGCCGGGGGGCCGCGGGCCCGCGGCGGCGTCGGCGCGGCGGGCGAGGGCGGCGACGGTCTGGTGCCGGTAGACGTCGCGGGAGGTGACGGCCAGGCCTTCCTGCCGGGCGCGTGCCACCACCTGGATGCTGAGGATCGAGTCGCCGCCGAGTTCGAAGAAGTTGTCGTCGACGCCGACCTGTTCGACGTGCAGCACCTCGGCCCAGACGGCGGCCAGCAGCCGCTCGGTGGGGGTGCGCGGGGCGACGTGGTGCGCGGCGCGGGCGGCGGGGCCGGGCTGGGGCAGCCGGGCCCGGTCGAGCTTGCCGTTGGGGTTCAGCGGCAGTTCGTCCAGCGGCAGCACGGTCGCGGGCACCATGTAGTCGGGCAGGGTCCTGCCGAGTGCCCGGCGCGCGGACTCGGGGTCCACCCGCTGTCCGGTCTCGGGGACGACGTAGCCGGTCAGCCGCCGGTTGCCGTCGGTCTCGGTGACGGTGACCGCCGCCTCGGCGACCCCGGGGCAGCGGCGCAACGCCTCCTCCACCTCGCCGAGTTCGATGCGGAAGCCGCGCACCTTGACCTGCTGGTCGGTGCGGCCGACGTACTCCAGCTCGCCGTCCGCGCTCCACCGCACCAGGTCCCCGGTGCGGTACATGCGGGAGCCGGGCGCGCCGAAGGGGTCGGCGACGAACCGCTGGGCGGTGAGACCGGGGCGGCCGAGGTAGCCGCGGGCCAGTCCCCCGCCGCCGAGATACAACTCGCCGGTCACGCCCGGCGGCTGAGGGCGCAGGCGGCTGTCCAGGACGTAGCCGCGGGTGCGGGCCACGGGCCGGCCGATCGGCGGTGCCTGGTCCGGCAGCCGGTCCCCGGCGAACCAGGCGGTGGCGTAGACGGTGGCTTCGGTGGGGCCGTAGATGTTGGCGATGGCGCAGGAGGGCAGGGCCGCCCGCAGGTCGTGCACGGTCCGCGCGGACAGTGCCTCGCCGGCCAGCACGACCGTGTCCGCCGCCACCGGTGCCGTACCGCCGGCGAACAGCCGGGACACCACGGACGGCACGCCGCTGACCAGCCCGGACCGGCGCTCCCCCGGGTCGTTGAGGGCGGTCGCGTCGGCGACCACCTCCACGCTGCCGCCGGCCAGCAGGGGGCACAGCAGCTCGAACACCGAGACGTCGAAGTTGAGGGAGGTGGAGGCGATCACCGGGGCCGGGCCGCGCGCGGCGAACCGTTCGGCCGCCCAGGCGGCCAGCGCGGCGACCGTGCGGTGGGTGACCACGACGCCTTTGGGGCGGCCGGTCGAGCCCGAGGTGTAGATGACGTACGCCGGGTGGTCGGGCAGCAGCGGGCGGAGCCGGTCGGCGTCGGTCACCTCCTCCGCCGCCGCGGACCGCGCTGCGGCGGCGGCGGCGGTGGCGTCGTCGGGGCCTCCGATGATCAGCGGGTCGCAGTCGGCGGGCAGCGCGGCGGCGGTCTCGGGGGTGGCCACGACGAGGGCGGGGCGGGCGTCGGAGAGCATGAGGCGGATGCGCTCGGCCGGGTAGCCCGGGTCGACGGGCAGATAGCCGGCGCCGGACTTCAGCACCGCCCACAGCACGACCGGCAGTTCGGCGGTGCGCGGCAGGCAGAGCGCCACCAGTGTCTCCGGTGCGGCGCCCCGGGATATCAGCCGCCGGGCCAGGCGGTTGGCGCGGCGGTCGGCCTCGGCGTAGTCCAGCCGGTCGGTGCCGTGGGTGACGGCGATACGGTCGGGGGTGCGGGCCACCTGGGCGCGGAACAGCTCGGGCAGCGTGACGTCGTCCGCGTCCGGGCCGGGGACCGGCGGGTTCCAGGAGTCCACGAGGGTGCGCTGCTCGTCCTCGGAGAGCATGGGCAGCTCGGCCAGGCTCCGGCCCGGGCCGTCGGCCATCGCCTCCAGCAGCCGGTGCACATGGCGGGCCATCCGGGCCACGGTCCGCGTCTCGAACAGGCCGGTGTTGAACTCGGCGGTCAGCACACAGCCGCCGTCCGCGTCCGGGGTGAACTCCAGCACCAGGTCGAAGCGGGCGGCGGGGCGGGGCAGCGGGTGGTCGTCGAAGCGCAGGCCGCCCGCCCGGGGTGCCGGTGCGGTCGCGGTCTGCTGCACGACGAGCGCCTGCACCAGCGGGGTGCGGCTCGGGTCCCGGGGCGGGGCCAGCTCCTCGACCACCCGGTCGAAGGGCACCGCGTCGTGGGCGAAGGCGTCCAGCAGCGTGGTGCGCAGGTCGGCCACGAACCGGTCCACGCTGGCCCGTTCGTCCACCTCGGTGCGGAGCACCACGGTGTTGGCGAAGAAGCCGACCACGTCCTCAAGGTCGCGGCGGTCGCGCCCGTTGGTGATGGTGCCGAACGCGACGTCCCGCTGTCCCGAGTAGCGGGCGAACAGCAGCGCGCACGCCCCGGCCAGCACGGTGAACACGGTCGTGCCCCGGCCGTTGGCCAGGGTGCGCAGCCGGGCCATGAGGGCGGGCGGCAGATGGTGGCGGTGCCCGGCGCCGGCGGTGGTGCGCACGGCGGGCCGGGGCCGGTCGGTGGGCAGTTCGAGCTGCTGGACGCCGTCCAGGTGGGTGCGCCAGTAGCGCAGGTGTTCCGCGTCCGCCGCCGAGCCGCGCTGTCGCTGCTCCCAGACCGCGAAGTCCGGGTACTGGACGGCCGGTTCGGCGAGGGCGTCCGGCTCGCCGGTGGTCTCGGCGTGGTACAGCGCGGCCAGTTCCCGGGTGAGGATGCCCACGGACCAGCCGTCGGTGACGATGTGGTGCTGGGCGAGCAGCAGCAGGTGGTCGGTGTCGGCGAGGCGGACCAGCAGGGCGCGGGTGAGGGGGCCGGCCGTCAAGTCGTGCGGGCGGCCCAGTTCCTCGGTGAGCAGCCGTTCGGCGGCCTGGTCGCGGCGGGCGGCGGGCACGTCGGTGAGGTCGGCGGTGCGCAGCGGCAGGTCGGGTGCGGGGGCGATGTGCTGGGCGCCCTGTCCGTCGACGGTGCGGAAGGTGGTGCGCAGCGCGTCGTGCCGGGCGGCGAGGCGGTGCAGGGCGCGGCGCAGGGCGCCCGGGTCCAGGGTGCCGCGCAGCCGCAGGGTGAGGCCGGTGTTGTACTCGGCGCCGCCGGCGGTGAGGTCGTCGAGGAACCAGAGCCGGCGCTGAGCGCTGGACAGCGGCAGGGTGCCGGTGCGCGGGGCGGCCGGGATGGGTTCGGCGGGCGCGGCGGCGCAGGGGTCGCCGAGCAGCGGGACGAGGGCGGCGACGGTGCGGGCGGTGAAGACGTCCCGCACGGTGAGCCGCACGCCCAGGTCGTCGCGGATCCGGGACAGGAGGCGCGCGGCGAGGACGGAGTCGCCGCCCAGGTCGAGGAAGTCGTCGGTGACACCGACCTCGTCGGTGCCGAGGACATCCGCCCAGATCGCGGCGAGGGCTTCCTCGCGCGGGGTGCGGGGGGCCAACCGGTCGGCGCGCGGGGCCTGTTCGGGGGCGGTCAGGGCGGCGTGGTCGGTCTTGTTCTGCGCGGTGAGCGGCATGCGGTCGAGGACGAGCACGGCGGACGGCACCAGGTGGGCGGGCAGCACGGCGGCGAGGGCGGCGCGCAGGGACGCCGGGTCGGGGCGCGTGCCGAGGTCGGCGGGGGTGGCGTAGCCCACCAGGCGGGGGCGGCCCGGCTCGTCCTCACGGACCACGACGGCGGCCTCGCCGACGCGGGGGTCCCGGCGCAGGGCGGCCTCGATCTCGCCCGGCTCGACGCGGAATCCGCGGATCTTCACCTGCCGGTCGAGCCGTCCGAGGTAGTCGAGTTCGCCGTCCGGGCGCAGCCGCACCCGGTCGCCGGTGCGGTACAGCCGGGTGCCGGGCGGACCGAAGGGGTCGGCGACGAAGCGGGCGGCGGTCAGGCCGGGCCGGCGCAGGTAGCCGCGGGCCACGGCGTCGCCGCCGATGTACAGCTCGCCGTCCGCGCCGGGCGGCACGGGCCGCATCGCGGGGTCGAGGACGTGGACGCGGGTGTGCGGCAGGGCCGTACCGATCGTCGGGGTGCCCTGGCCGGCGACGAGCGGTCCGGTCCAGGTGGCGACGATGGTGGCCTCGGTCGGGCCATAGGAGTTGATCATGCGCCGGCCGGGTGCCCAGCGGTCCACGAGAGCCGCCGGGCAGGCCTCGGCGCCCACGATCAGGGTGCGTAACCGGTGTCCGGTGCCGTGGGCGGGGTCCGGCAGGGTGGCCAGCGCGGCCGGCGGGATCAGGGTGTGGGTGATGTGGTGCTCGTCCAGGACCGCGGCGAGTTCGTCGCCGAGCCAGGGGCCGTCCGGCGGGACCACGAGGGTGGCGCCGGTCAGGACGGACACGAACAGCTCCAGCACGGAGGCGTCGAAGCTGGGCGAGGAGAACTGGAGCACCCGGTCGCCCGGGCCGACCGCGTACCGCTCGGCCGCGGCGGCGGTGAAGGCGCCGATGCCCCGGTGGGTGACCGTCACGCCCTTCGGGGTGCCGGTCGACCCCGAGGTGTAGATCACGTAGGCGGCCCGGTCGGGAGAGCCACTCGCCCGCGCTACGCCGGCGGAACCGGGGCCGTCCGCGCGCGCCGTGCCGCCCGCTCTCCCGGCCAAACCAGAGCCGTCCCCGCCCGCTCCCCCGGCGGTACCGGAGCCGTTCCCGCGCGCCGTGCCGCCCGCTCCCCCGGCGGAACCGGAGCCGTCCCCGCCCGCTCCCCCGGCGGAACCAGAGCCGTCACCGCGCGTGGCGTCCTGTCCGGCGGGCGGGCCGTCCCCGTGCTCCAGCAGGGCGGCCACCGTCTCCGGGTCGTCGAGCGTCACCGCCGGCGCGGCGTCGGTGAGCATCAGCCTCCGCCGCTCGGCGGGATAGGCAGGGTCCACCGGCAGGAAGGCGGCACCCGACCGGGCGACGGCCAGCTCGGCCGCGATCAGCTCCATGGAACGCGGCAGCACCAGCGCCACCACCCGGTCCGGACCGGCCCCCGCGCGCACCAGATGACCGGCCAACCGGTCGGCCCGGTCGGCGAGTTCACGGTAGGTCCAGGTGCGCCGCCCGTCGGTCAGGGCGGGCGCGTGCGGGGCCTGGGCCACCCGGGCCGCGAAGAGGTCCTCCAGCGCCGGGTACGAGGGTGCCGGAGCGGCGGGCGCCGGGGCCGCGGTGTCCGCCGGCCGTGCCGTGTCGCCGCGCTGGGGTCGCGGGGCCGCCGGTACGGGCGTGTCGTACGGGTCCGTCATGGGTCCAGATCCTTTGGCGAAGGGGGAGGCGGCGCGGGTGGCCGGAGGGGAAAGGGCGGGGACGCGCCCGCCCGGCGAAAGGCCGCGAGGGGAGGGAACTCGGCGCGGGGACAGGGGCGGGCGGCGGTTCCCGGCGCCGGCCCGCGGCTCTGGCGCACGGGGAGGAGCACACGTGACACCTACCGGCCGGCGGGGCCGTCCGGGCGGCCCCGGCGCTGTCACGGGCGCCCGGCGGCGGCCCGGTACCGCCGTCCGCCCGGACCGGACGACCACAGACGACCTCGGACGACTACAGACCACCGCGACCAACCACGGACAACCGCGAACGGCCTCGGACCACTGCGGACGGCCTCGGACCGCCCGGCCGCCGGTACGGCCGCGCGCGCTCAGCCGTCGTCGGTGCGGCGCGCCGTACGTCCGGAGACCTGGACGCGGTCGACCCGGCCGGTGACGGGGTCCCGGTGGAACCGGCCGCCGGGTTCGGGGCGGCCGGTGACGGGATCGAGCAGGTCGTACGACAGGTCCGGGTAGCAGACCAGCGGCAGGGCCAGGTCGCCGTCGACGGACAGGGCCGGCGAGCCGTCGGGCCCGGCGCTGACGCGGTAGGCGGTGCCGCCGTTGCGGTAGGTGCCCAGGCAGTCGGGCAGGGCGGCCGGGCGGCCCCGGCCGGCGGCGGGGAGGGGTGCGGCGGGCACCTGTATGCCGGCTATGCGCTCCAGTTCCCCGGTGAGGTCGCGCCACAGGGCGGTGGCTCCACCGGCGTTGCCCGTGAAGGCCACGACCACGCCGCTCTCGGGTTCGGCCCGCAGATGGCAGGAGGTGCCCTGGGCGTTGCCGTCGTGGCCGCACCACACGCGCTCGCCCCGCCGGTACAGGGCGACGCCCAGGCCCCAGCCGTCGGCCAGGGTGCCGGGCCGGGCGCCGTTCTCGCCGCGCCGCATCTCCTTGGCGACGGCGGGCGGCAGCACCCCGGAGCGGCCGGTCAGGGCACGGCCGAACGCGGCCAGGTCGGCGGCGCCGGCCAGCAGCGCGCCGGCGGGGGCCTCCAGCGGGGCCAGGTTCTGCCGTACGGGGCGCACCTCGCCGGTGGCGGTGTTGACGGCGTGTCCGGCGGCCCTCGGGCGGGTGACGGTGGTGTCGCCGATGAACGCGGGCACCGTGCCCAGCGGGTCGAGGAGCAGGGCGCGGACGGCTTCGTGCCAGGGCATGCCGGTGATCGCCTCGACCAGCCGGCCGGCCGCGACGTAGCCGGCGTTGGAGTAGGAGAAGTCGGTGCCGGGCGGGAACAGCGCCTGGTCGGCGGTGCACAGCGAGGCCAGATAGCGGCCGCCGCGGGTCGCCGAGGCGGTGTCGGAGTCGGGCCCGGTGGGCAGCCCGCCGGTGTGGCTGAGCAGGTGACGGACGGTCACCTCGGGTAAGCCGCGCAGTTCGGGGAGGTGGCCGGCGACGGGTTCGTCCAGGTCGAGGTCGCCGTCGTCGGAGAGGAGGAGCACCAGGGCGGCGGTGTAGGGCTTGGTGAGCGAGCCGAGGGGTACGGCGGTGTCCGGCGTGAGCGGTGTGCCGGTGCCGGCGTCGGCGGTCCCGGTGTGCAGGGAGAGGAGCTGTGTGCCGGTGTCGAGGACCAGTTGGGCGCCGGGCACCCGGTGGGCGGCGGCGAGGGCGTCGAGCCGGCTCTGCAACGCGTGGCGGAGCGGGGCCGGGGTGCGGGTGGCGGGGCGAGCGGGGACGGTGTACGGCATGAGAAAGGTGCTCCCGTGATGTGGGCTTCCCGTGTGCGGGCGGGTGTCCGCGGCCGTGGCGAGCGGTGCCGGGCCGATGGGGTGCGCGAAGGTGCCGCGCGGCGGGACCGGGAGGTGTCGTCGGGACCGGTCCGGGGCCGGGGCGCCTGGCGCGGCGTCTTCTAGGGCCTGCCGACCTCGACGGGCAGGTGGCGTACGCCGATGATGACGGCCGGGTTCTGCGTGACGATGTCGTCGTACGACGGGATCGCCAGGAAGCGGAATCGTTCATGCAGCAGGCGCAGGGCGATCCGCGCCTCCAGCCGGGCCAGGGGGGCGCCGAAACAGAAGTGGATGCCGTGCCCGAAGGTCAGATGCGGGTTGGGCCGGCGGGCCGCGTCGAACGTGTCGGGCCGCTCGAACCGCGCGGGGTCGCGGTTGGCGGCGCCCAGGTGGGCCATCAGCAGTGCTCCGGCGGGGAGTTCGTGGCCCGCGAGGGTCACCGGCCGGGTGACCCGGCGTCCCAGTTCGGGGAAGGGGGGCAGGCTGCGCAGGACTTCCTCGACGGCCGGGGGGATCCGGTCCGGGTCCTCGCGCAGCGCGGCGTCCGTGCCGGGGTGCCGGTCGAAGGTGACGACGGCGTTGCCGAGCAGGGCGGTGGTGGTGATGTGTCCGGCCACCAGCAGCAGCGCCACGAAGCCGACCATCTCCTGGTCCGTGAGCCGGACCCCGTCCACTTCGGCGGCGATGAGTCTGCTGGTCAGGTCGTCGCCGGGAGCGGCCCGGCGGCCCCGTATGTGCTCCAGCATGTAGCCGTTCATCTCCCGGACGGTGGGCGCGATGGCTTCCAGCGCCCGCTCCAGGTCGGCCATGTCCGGCGCCTCGCCGAGCTGGTCGCCGCCGAACAGGACGCTCGCCCACTCCTGGAAGGTGCGGTGTTCCTCGGCGGGGATGCCGAGGAGTTCGGCGATGACGATGATGGGCAGCGGGTAGGCCAGGGTGTCCACCAGGTCGAAGCGGTCCTGGTCGGCCACGGAGTCCAGCAGGCGGGCGCAGACGGCCTCGACGCGCGGTTCGAGTCCCTGGACGACGCGGGGGGTGAAGGCCTGGCTGACCAGGGCACGGAGCTTGCGGTGCTCCGGCGGGTCCATGCCGACGAAGTTGCCCCGGGTGAAGGTCTCGAAGTCCTCCTGGGTGGGGGCGAGGGAGGAGAGGTCCGAGGAGTAGGTCGCCGGGTCGGCGAGCACGGCGGAGACCGGCTCGTGGTCCACGACCTGCCAGACGCCCGCCCGGTCGTCGTGCCGCACCGGGCCGTCCGCGCGCAGGTCGCCCCAGCGCCCGGGTAACTCGTCCAGCAGGAAGGGCCGGCTCGTTCTGTCGTCGATGAACACCATGACTCCTCGGCTAACGGCACGCGGACACGGTCGGCCGGCGCGACGGGCAAAGCGGGTTGGCTGGTGCGGGGTGGGCGACGTGGGGCGCCGTCCGTCCGGGGGCGGCTCGCCTCGGGACAGGCGTCGGCTTCGGGCGCGGGTGGCCCCGCTCACCGTGTGCGGCTCGGTCGCCGTCAGCCGCGAGAAGGCGTTCGGGCCCGCTTCGTCAACACAATGCGTGTGACGCGCAATGGCGTTCCGGTGGCCCCGGCACGTGCTCATTGCGACAGGCCGATGCATAACCTGGCACGGTAATCCCCCTTGGCGACGCTTTCGCGGCGGCCTTCCGACGCCTCACGGATCAGCAGGACCCGGGACCGAAGGGCGTCGAGGCCGGAATAAGCGCCTCTGGTCATAGCCCCGAAGTCGGAGTGACGCCGACTTCGATTGCCTGCGTTCCCCCGAGAACCCCGCATCAGTGTTCACATTCGGTCACCAGAAATCAACCCCTCGAAGTCGAGCCGGAGGAACCTTGACGGTGCGTTTGCGTCATGGGCGGGCGGCGCCGGGGCCACCTGTCCACGCGCCCGCGATCACCGCCGAGTCGCCGGGGCGCGAGTGCCCCCCTCTCCTGCGGGGAAACGGAGGGGCCGGCGGACGGGTGGCCACCGCACACATCTCGGCCACTCTTCCTCTCCGTCGACGGCGGGCTGTTGACGTCGTGTCGGGGCCCTGGCCTGACCGATCCCCGCGGGGAGGTGACGGAAATGCGTTCTCCACGAAAGGCCGAGAACGTCCGGTGGTGAAATACGCGTGGCCCGAAACACCACCCCTGGGGCCCAGTTCGCGCCGTACCAGGGCCGACATCATTTACCGGCCGAGCAGCGCACGCCTTTCGGCCATGTGTAAATTCTCAACTAAGCGTCTCGATTTAATGTTCGCCACACAAATGTCCCGACCGGGACCGGCCGGTCATCCGCCGCGCGGACCCGTGCCAGACGGGCCATCGGACAGAGAACACCGGTAAAACAATCGGCCATCTCAGAATGAGACGCCCGTTCGACCCGGCGGCGGGACGCTGGGGGCATGGACCATATCGCGCGTCTCCGCCTCTTTCTGGCCGCCGGTCTCGCCCTCGCCGTCCTCGGTCTCGCCCGCCTCTCGGCGGGCGCGGGTCCGGGGCTGCTCCTCGCGGGAGCGGCGCTGGCGGCCTGGGAGGCGTTGGGGCTGCGTCTCGCCCGGGGACGGTGGGGCGCGCGCGACCGGCCGTGAGGAGCACCGCCCCCGCGGTCCGCTTCCGGTCTACGCCGGCCGGATGCCGTACGCCGTGATCTTGCGGTAGATCGTCGCGCGGGAGATGCCCAGGGACTTCGCCGCGGTCGCCTTGTCGCCGCCCGAGTTCAGCAGCGCCTGGATGATCATGTCGCGCTCGGTGACCTCCCACGGGGTCAGTGAGCGCCGCGTGGAGGACAGCAGGCCGGGCGGGAGGTCGGTCTCCTCGATGACGGGACCGGCGCGGTGCGTCGCCGCGTAGCGCAGGGAGCCCTCCAACTGCCGCACGTTGCCCGGCCAGGGGGCGCGTTCCAGGGCGCGCAGCGCCGCTTCCGAGCAGCGCACCTCGGGGTCGTGGGTGTGCTGTGCCAGGAGGTGCGCGGCCAGCACGGGCAGGTCGCCGGGGCGATGGCGCAACGGCGGGACGGTGATCTCGGCCGTGAACCGGCCCGCGAGGGCGGGCGGACAGGGCCCGGAGGGGTGCGGGTCGGTCGTGACGAGGCCGACGACCCAGCCCGAGCGGCTCGCCGTCGCGCGCAGCATCCCGTCGAGCCGGAGCAGTTCGGCGGGGTTGAGCAGGTCGAGGTGGCGCAGCAGCACGGTGCCCTCGTCCTCGGACAGGTCCCGGTAGAGCGCGGAGAGCCAGGCGGCGGCGCGGCCCCGGGCTTCGGCGGCGTCGTGCGAGGCGAGCGGGGTGGTCGGGCGCAGGTTCCGGTGGACCGCGTGGACCATGGCGTTCTTGCCGGTGCCCCGTTCTCCGGCGAGCAGGGTCCAGCGGCGTTCACCGCACAGCCGCAGCAGCCCGGTGGTCGCGGTGCGCCAGGCGGGACAGGAGCCGGCCAGGCCGGGGAGTCTCCGCTCGGGGTGCCGGGCCGGGACCGGCGCGGCCTCGCGCTCGGGGACGACGTGCAGTTCGATGACGTAACCCGCCGGCCGGTCGCCGGGGGTGGGCGAGGCGACGGTCTCGCCGCGCGCGTGCACGGTACGGCCGTCGCTGAGCAGGAGGCGTTCGGCCGCGCCGGAGCCGAGCCGTTCGGCGACCTCGCGCAGCATCCGGTGGTCGGCCGGGCCGAGCATCTCGGTGGCCCGCGCGTCGGCGAGCAGCAGCCCGTCGGCGATGGTGACGCGGGCCTTGCGCGAGCCGGGGCGGCCGGTCAGGAAGGCGCGCAGCACGGCCCGTTCCCGCAGGCTGCCGATCTCCAGCAGCCGTTCCTCGATGTCGGTGGCCGCCTCCCGCACCAGCGCCAGCATGAGCGGGGTCGCGGTGTGCTGCCAGCTCGTGAGGTCGACGAGGCCGATGACGCGCCCGGTGACCGGGTTGCGGATCGGGGCGGCGGCGCAGGACACCCGCTGGAGCCGTTCCGAGAAGTGCTCGGAGCCGAAGACGTGCGCGGCCCGGCCGTCCTCGGCGGCGGTGCCGATACCGTTCGTGCCGACGTATTCCTCGGCGTAACTGAAGCCGGGAGCCAGGCAGATGGCGTCCAGATGGCGGCTGAGCGCCTGGTCGCCGATCCGGCGGTCCCGCACCCGGCCGCGCGAGTCGGTGAGGATCAGGCTCATCGGGGTGCCGGCCAGCGTCTCGGTGAGGCGGTCCAGGACCGGGCGGGCGGCGGTCAGCAGTCTGCTGTGCGGGTCGAACTCGGCGTTGTAGGGCGCCTCGATGCGGTCCGCGTCCACGCCCCAGAAGCGCGAGCGCTGCCACGAACTGAGGATCGGGTCCCGTACGGCCTGCTCGGGCACGCCCTCGCCCTCCAGGAAACGCGCCCTGGCCCGGACGGGGTTGAGCTGCGGGACGGCGCGGGGCAGGCCCGGACGTGCGCCGGTACGGGACTCGGTACGCGGTCCGGGCCGGCCGGAGTCCGGTACGGGCGGCGCCGTCCGCCCGGCGCGCGTGGCCTGCTCCCGCGGTGGGCGCTTCGGCCCCGATTCGCTTGTCGCCGGCGGCTCCGGCGGCTCCAGTGGTTCCAGCGGCTCCATCGGCTCAGTCCCTCTGCCGTGGGTCAATTGTCCGGGAGTTGTTGTTTCCCGAACGTTACGACCGCTGCCCGGACAGCCGCCAGATCCGCGGCACGGGACGTGTCTCAACATGAGACGAACGCCGGGGACGAGCGCCCCCACGATGAGCCCATGCCCCGCCGGACCAGAGGTGCGCCGCCGGTCCAGCGGGGTCCGACGGGCCGCAGTGCCCGGCCGCCGAGTCAGCCGAGGAGTACACCACCCGTGAGCCGACAGAGCCTGAGCAAGGCGCACAAGAAGATCACCGAACTGTCCTGGGAGCCGACCTTCGCCACGCCGGCCACCCGCTTCGCGACGGACTACCGCTTCGACAAGGCGCCCAAGAAGGACCCGCTCAAGCAGGTCCTGCGCTCCTACTTCCCGATGGAGGAGGAGAAGGACAGCCGCGTCTACGGCGCGATGGACGGCGCGATCCGCGGAAACATGTTCCGCCAGGTCCAGCAGCGCTGGATGGAGTGGCAGAAGCTGTTCCTGTCCATCATCCCCTTCCCCGAGATCAGTGCCGCCCGGGCGATGCCCATGGCGATCGGGGCGGTGCCCAACCCCCAGCTCCACAACGGGCTCGCGGTCCAGATGATCGACGAGGTACGGCACTCGACGATCCAGATGAACCTCAAGCGCCTGTACATGAACCACTACATCGACCCCGCCGGCTTCGACATCTCCGAGAAGGCGTTCGCCAACTGCTACGCGGGCACCATCGGCCGCCAGTTCGGCGAGGGCTTCATCACCGGCGACGCGATCACCGCGGCCAACGTCTACCTGACGCTGGTGGCCGAGACGGCCTTCACCAACACCCTGTTCGTGGCGATGCCCGCGGAGGCCGCCGCCAACGGCGACTACCTGCTGCCGACCGTCTTCCACTCGGTGCAGTCCGACGAGTCCCGGCACATCTCCAACGGCTACTCCATCCTCCTGATGGCCCTCGCCGACGAGGACAACCGGCAACTCCTGGAGCGGGACCTGCGCTACGCCTGGTGGAACAACCACTGCGTGGTCGACGCGGCCATCGGCACCTTCATCGAGTACGGCACGAAGGACCGCCGCAAGGACCGGGACAGCTACGCCGAGATGTGGCGGCGCTGGATCTACGACGACTACTACCGCTCGTACCTCATCCCGCTGGAGAAGTACGGGCTGAAGATCCCGCACGACCTCGTGGAGGAGGCCTGGAACCGGATCTGGAACCAGGGCTACGTGCACAAGGTCGCGCAGTTCTTCGCGACCGGCTGGCCGGTCAACTTCTGGCGCATCGACCCGATGACCGACCAGGACTTCGAGTGGTTCGAGGCCAAGTACCCGGGCTGGTACGCCGAGTACGGCGCCTGGTGGGAGGCGTACAACCGGCTCGGCAAGCCGGGCGGCAACAAGCCGATCGCCTTCGAGGACGTCGGCTACCAGTACCCCCACCGCTGCTGGACCTGCATGGTGCCCTGCCTGATCCGCCAGGACATGGTGGTCGACAAGGTCGACGGGCAGTGGCGCACCTACTGCTCGGAGACCTGCGCCTGGACCGACATCAAGGCGTTCCGCCCCGAGTACGAGGGCCGCGCGACCCCCTCGATGGGCCGGCTCACCGGCAAGCGCGAGTGGGAGACGATGTACCACGGGCAGGACCTCGCGGACATCGTCAGCGACCTCGGCTACGTCCGCGACGACGGCAGGACCCTCGTGCCGCAGCCGCACCTGGAGCTGGACGACCCGGGCAAGCTGTGGACCCTCGACGACATCCGCGGCAACACGTTCATCAGCCCCAACGTGTCCCTCAACGAGATGTCCGACGAGGAGCGCGAGGCGCACGTCGCGGACTACCGGTCCCGCAGCAACATCACCCCTTCGGCGATCTGAGCCGGCCCGACCGCCAGACCCGACCGTTGTGCCCGGGGGCCGTGCCCGTGCCGCGTCACGCGCCCGGCCCCCGGCCTCCCGCATCCCGCATCCCAGGAGCCGACGTGGGCGACAAGCACCGCATCCGATTCGAACCGGTCGGCGTCGAGATCGAGGCCGACGAGGAGGAGACCGTTCTCGACGCGGCCTTCCGGCAGGGCGTCAACCTCATGCACGGCTGCAAGGAGGGGCAGTGCTCCTCCTGCAAGTCCTTCCTGATCGACGGCGACCAGCAGATGGAGCGCTACTCGACCTTCGCGCTCGCCGACTACGAGAGCGAGGAGGGCTACGTCCTGCTGTGCCGGGCGCACGCCTACGGCGACCTCACCGTCGAACTCATCAACTACGACGAGGAGATGCTGCTCAGCGGGATTCCGCCGCGCCGGGTCACGGGCCGCGTCGCGGCCGTCGAGGAACTGACCCGCGACATGAGCCGGCTGCTCGTCGAACCCGACACCGAACTCCCCTTCCGCACCGGCCAGTACTGCGACATCCGGGTACCGGGAACCGAGCGGTGGCGGTCCTTCTCCATGGCCGGACTGCCCACCGACACCCACCTGGAGTTCCTCGTCAAGCGCTATCCGGGCGGCCTCTTCTCGGGGCTGCTCGAACCGGGGGCGCCGGGCGCACTGCGCCCCGGCGACGCGATCGACCTCAAGGGCCCCTACGGGAGCTGCGTCCTGCGGGACGCGCCCGAGCGCGACCTGCTGCTGCTCGCCGGCGGCGCCGGAATGGCGCCCGTGCTGGCCCAGTTGCGGACCCTGGCCGGCCAGGGTTCGAACCGCCGCACCCGCTTCTACTACGGAGCCCGCACGCGCGCCGATCTCTTCCTCCTCGAAGAGATCGCCGAACTCGGTTCGCGGCTGCCGGACTTCGCGTTCGTGGCCGCGCTCTCCGAGGAGAGCGGAACGCCGTACGAGAGCGGTCTGATCACCGACGTACTCGACCGGGGCGAGGGCGAACTCGGCGGCACCGACGCCTACTTGTGCGGGCCGCCCGGCATGTGTGACGCGGCCCTCGCCACCCTCACCGCGAAGGGCCTGCCCGAGGAACGGATCTTCCTGGACCGCTTCACGACCTCGGCGACCGCCTGACCGAGCAAACCATCCCCCGTACTCCCTCTACCGGAGGAGCCGCACCGCATGAGCGAGAAGACCGCAGCGAGGAGTTTCCCGAAACCCGAGTTCACCGACGCCGAGGCCGGCGCCCTGACCTTCCCCAGCTCCACCAGCCGCACCTTCACCTACTACACGCCGCAGAAAATGCGCGCCTCCATGTACGAGGACGTCACCTACGACGTGCAGCCCGACCCCGAGCGGCATCTGCTGCAGGGCTGGATCTACGGCTTCGCCGACGGCCAGGGCGGCTACCCGCAGAACTGGACGGCGCTGCGGGCCGCCGACTGGCACCGCTTCCGCGACCCCAACGAGGAGTGGGAGCAGACGATCTACCGCAACAACGCCAACGTCGTGCGGCAGATCCAGCAGAACCTGGCCAACGCCCGCAAGGCCGAGGCGTACGCGCGCTGGACCCCGGCCTGGACGCGCTTCGTCGAGCGGGACATCGGCGCCTGGATGCACGCCGAACAGGGCCTGGGCATGCATGTGTTCGTCGCCGTGCAGCGCTCCGCGCCCACCAACATGATCAACAACGCGCTGGCCGTCAACGGCACCCACAAACTGCGCTTCGCGCAGGACCTCGCGCTCTACAACCTCGACATCGAGGAGCAGTTGTCCACCTTCGACGGCGCCGCGCACAAGGAGGCCTGGCAGTCCGACCCGGTCTGGCAGGGCGTGCGCGAGACCGTCGAGCGGCTCACCGCCGTGACCGACTGGGGCGAGGCCCTGTTCGCCACGAACCTCGTGTTCGAACCGCTCGTCGGCGAGCTGTTCCGCTCACACCTCGTGATGCAGGTCGCCGCCCGCAACGGCGACTTCACGACACCGACGGTGATGGGCGCGGGCGAGGCCGACTACGACCGGGACCTGCGCTGGACCCGGGCGCTGTTCGAGCCGCTGGTGCGCGACGCGGAGCACGGCGAGGGCAACCGCGAGGTGCTGGCGGCCTGGGCGGGGCAGTGGCTGCCGCGCGTCCTGGACGCCGCCCGCCGGCTCCAGCCGCTGTGGTCCCGCGCCGAGGAGAAGGTGATCCGCTTCGAGGACAGCCTGGAGCGCGCCAAGGACCGCTACGCCCGGCTCGCTCAGAGCCTCGGGCTCGCCGGGGCCGACGGCCAGGACCCGGCCACGACCACCACCACCCCAGGGAGTGAACGGTGAGCACTCAGCCCCAGCCGGGCCCGTCCCCGGCCAACCCCGCCTTCGCCGTCGACCGCACCTCGTCCAACCGGTGCGGGGTGACGCTCATGAACAACCAGAACGGCCACGTCGTCGCCGAGGTCATGCGGCACAAAGACGGGGTCGAGGTCACCGACTACACCTCGATGATCCGCGTCGACGGCGAGCGGGTGCTGACCTTCGAGTTCGAGGAGATCTCCGAGGCGCTCGGCTTCGAGTTCGACGTCTCCGACTTCGAGGAGATCATGTCGACCCACTACGGCCGCATGGTCCACCTCGACGACCGCACCGTGCTCTTCGCCAACCCCGAGGACGCCGCCGAGTACATCGACTTCGACCTCACCCCCGTCGACTAGCGGCACGCCAGACCGAGGAGACCCAGCCATGTACCACAAGGACGGCGTCGACTACTTCATCGTCGACGGGCACATCCACTACTGGGACGCGAGCGAGGAGAACATCGCCAACAAGTACGGCGAGGGCTTCATCCGCTGCTTCTACGACTACCAGAAGAACCTCAGCCCCGCCGAATGGGTCTGGCCGCTGGAGAAGTTCCGCAAGTACGGCGAGCAGGACCTGCTCCACGACATCTTCGACACCGGGTACGTGGACTGGGCGATCTTCCAGCCCACCTACCTCTCCGAGTTCTACCGCGAGGGCTTCAACACGACCGAGCGCAACGGCGCCCTGGCCCGCCGGCACCCCGAACGCCTCATCGTCAACGGCGCCTTCGACCCGCGGGAGGGAGAGGCCGGGCTCGCGCGCCTCGAACAGCTGCACGCCGACTGGAACCTGCGCGGCGTCAAGCTCTACACCGCCGAGTGGCGCGGCGACTCCAAGGGCTGGAAGCTCTCCGACCCGGGCGCCCACGACTACCTCGCGCTGTGCTCCCGGCTCGGCATCCGCAACATCCACGTCCACAAGGGCCCCACCATCTGGCCGCTGAACCGGGACGCCTTCGACGTCGCCGACGTGGACGAGGCCGCGACCGCCTTCCCCGAGCTGAACTTCATCGTGGAGCACGCCGGACTGCCGCGCCTGGACGACTTCTGCTGGATCGGCACCCAGGAGCCGAACGTGTACGCCGGCCTGTCCGTCGTCCTGCCGCTCATCCACACCCGGCCCCGCTACTTCGCCCGCGTCATGGGCGAGTTGCTGTACTGGCTGGACGAGGACCGCATCGTGTTCGGCAGCGACTACGCGATCTGGTCCCCGAAGTGGCTCATCGAGAAGTTCGTCGACTTCCAGATCCCCGAGGACATGCGGGGTGAGTACGGCGTCATCGGCACCGACGCCAAGCGCAAGATCCTCGGGCTCAACCACGCCCGGCTGTACGACCTGAAGGTGCCCGAGACCGCGCGGCTGCCCCTGGACCCGCCCCGGGACGGCGCGTCGGTCGCGCCGAACCGCGGGTCGGTGGCCGCGTGAGCGCCCCGCCCGCCGCGCATCCGGGACCGGCTCCCGCCGCGGTGTCGCGGGCGGTGGAGCGGGCCACCGCCGTCAACACCGCCCTGAACGCCGTGCTCGACCCCGAACTTGACCGTCCCATCACCGAGTTGGGGTTCGTGAAGGCGGTGAGCATCGGCGCGGGCGGCGCGGTCGAGGTCCGGCTGCGGCTGCCCACGTACTTCTGCGCGCCGAACTTCGCCTGGCTCATGGTCGAGGACGCCCGCCGGGTGCTGGCCGCGCTGCCCTGGGGCGGGGACCGCACGGTCGTGCTGGAGGACCACTTCGCCGCCGAGGAGATCAACCACGGTGCCGCCCGGGGCCAGGGCTTCGAGGAGGCGTTCCCCCGACTCGCCGACACCGGGCGGCTGGAGGAACTGCGTGCCGTGTTCCTGCGCAAGGGCCACCTCGCGGTCCAGTCGCGCCTGGGCCGCCGGCTCCTCGAACGCGGCTGGACCTTCCAGCAGTTGTCCGACGCCACCCTCGGCGACCTGCCCGAACGCCTCACCGTGACGCTGCGCAGGCGCCGTACCGCGCTCGGCCTGCCCGCCGAGCCGGACAGCGCCCTGTTCACCGACGACCACGGGCACCGCGTCCCCGCCGGGGGCCTGGAGGAGCACCTGCGCCGGGGCCGGACCGCCGGAGTCGGCATCGAGGCCAACACCGAGATCTGCGAGGGGCTGCTGCACACGCGGTACGACGGCGAGGAGCCGGCCGGCGTGCCGGAGGCGGCCCCGGGGTCACCCGCCACGGGAGGTGAACGCGCGTGAGAGCGGTACGACTGCACGCCTACGACAGCGTCCCGCGCCTGGACGAGATACCCGAGCCGCGGGTCAGGGGCCCGCTGGACGTGGTCGTCAGGATCGGCGGGGCCGGAGTGTGCCGGACCGACCTGCACATCATCGAGGGCCAGTGGCAGCCCAAGACGGACGTACGGCTGCCCTACGTCCAGGGGCACGAGAACGCCGGCTGGGTACACGCCGTGGGCAGCGCGGTGACCGGGCTGGAGATCGGCGACCCGGTGATCCTGCACCCGCTCGCGACCTGCGGGCTGTGCGCGGCCTGCCGGCGCGGCGACGACGTGCACTGCGCCGACAGCGCCTTCCCGGGCATCGACACGGACGGCGGCTTCGCCGACTACCTGCTCACCCACGTGCGTTCGGTCGTCAAGCTCGACCCGGCGCTCGCCCCGGCGCGGGTCGCCGCCCTCGCGGACGCCGGGCTCACCGCCTACCACGCGGTGAAGAAGGCGGCGCGCAGGCTCGCACCGGGCGACCGCTGTGTGCTGATCGGCGCGGGCGGGCTCGGGCACATCGGCGTCCAGGCGCTGCGGGCGCTGAGCCCCGCCGAACTGATCGTCGTGGACCGCTCGGCCGAGGCGCTCAAACTCGCCGAGACCCTCGGCGCCCACCACACGGTGCTCGCCGACGGCAGTCAGGTCGAGCACGTCCTCGACCTCACCGGCGGTCAGGGCGCCGAGGTGCTGCTCGACTTCGTGGGCGAGGGCGGGGCGCTGGAGGACGGGGTGCGGATGCTGCGCCGGGCCGGGGACTACCACGTCATCGGCTATGGCGGCACCCTCCAGGTCCCCACGATCGACATCATCTCCACGGAGATCAACTTCATCGGCAACCTCGTCGGCAGCTACACCGACCTGGTCGAACTGATGGAGCTGGCCGCGCGCGGGCTGGTGAGCCTGCACACCGTGACCTATCCGCTGGACGCCTTCGACCGGGCCCTGGACGACCTCGGCCAGGGCCGCGTGAGGGGGCGAGCGGTGCTCGTGCCGTAGCGCACGTGCCCCCCGGGGACAGGTGGCGGCGGTCCCTCCGTGGGCCGGTGCCGGGCCCGCCACGAAGGCCCGGTCCCGGCCGGCGCATCACGGAGACACCGCACCGGCCGCCGCCACCGCCCCCTCTCCCCCAGGCAAGCCGCGCAACCCGGCCAGCCCCGGGCAATCCCGGGCACCCCCGGGCCACCCCGAGGCATCTTGGGCGTCCTCCCCGTCTTCCCCTTCTTCCCCGTCTTCCCCGTCCTCCCGACCCCGCTTCCGGACCCGCTGTCCGTACGTACCGTGTGAAGGGACCCGTATCCATGGCGAAGGACCTGCGCTTCAACGCCGAGGCGCGCGCACTGCTGGAGAGCGGGGTGAACGCGCTCGCGAACGCCGTGCGCGTGACCCTCGGGCCCAAGGGCCGCAACGCTGTCCTGGAGAAGCTGACCGGACCGCCCACCATCACCAACGACGGCGTCACCATCGCCCGCGAGATCCAGTTGCGGGACCCCTTCGCCAATCTCGGGGCCCAGCTCGTCAAGGAGGTCGCGACCCGTACCAACGGCGAGGTCGGGGACGGCACCACGACCGCCACGGTGCTCGCCCAGGCCCTCATCCGCGAAGGGCTGCGCGCGGTGAGCGCCGGCGCCAACCCCGTACTGCTCAAGAACGGCATCGAGGCCGCCGTCGAACGCGCCGTCGCCTCCCTCGTGGCACAGTCCCGGCCGGTCGTCTCCGATGCCGAACTCGTGCGCGTGGCCGCCCTGTCGGCCAACAACGACCCGGCGATCGGCGAGGCCATCGCCCAGGCCGTGGCCCGGGTGGGCCGCACCGGCGTGGTCACCGTCGAGGAGTCCTCGGCCATCGGGCTGAGCGTCGAGTACGCGGAGGGCCTGGAGTTCGACTCCGGCTGGATATCCCCCTACATGGTCACCGACCAGTCCCGCATGGAAGCCGTCCTGGAGAACCCCTACCTCCTGCTCTGCGACACGAAGATCACCAAGGTGCAGGAGCTGATGCCGGTCCTCGAACTCGTCATGCGCACCGGCTCGCCGCTCGTGGTCGTCGCCGAGAACGTGGAGGGCCCCGCGCTCGGCATGCTCGTCACCAACGCCGCCCACGGCACCTTCCGTTCGCTGGCCGTCCGCGCCCCCGGCTTCGGCTTCCGGCGTATCGCCGAGCTGGAGGACCTCGCGGCGCTCACCGGCGGCCGGGTCGTCACCACCACCGCCGGACGCAGCCTCGAAGGCGTCCGCCTGGAAGACCTCGGCCGCGCCGACAAGGTCATCACGACGGAGCGCGGGACGACCGTGCTGGGCGGCGCGGGCAGCGAGCAGCAGGTCCTGGAGCGCATCGAGAACCTCAAGACCGAACGCGAACGCGCCGTCAACGAGCACGACCAGGACAAGCTCGCCGAACGCATCGCGAAGCTCTCCGGCGGAGTCGCCGTCATCCGGGTCGGCGCCGCCAGCGGCGTCGAACTCAAGGAGAAGCAGATGCGGTTGGAGGACTCCCTCGCGGCCACCCGCGCCGCCGCCGAGGAGGGGATCGTGGCCGGCGGCGGGGCGGCCCTGCTGCACGCCCGCGCCGACGTCCTCGCCCTGGAGAACGCCGAGGGGGACGCCGGGACCACCGCCGCTGACACCGCCACCGGGCGGGCACTGGTCGCCCGGGCCCTCGCCGAACCGCTGCGCTGGATCGCCATCAACGCCGGGCTCGACCCCGACGAGGCGGAGCGGAAGGTGGCCTCGCTGCCGGTCGGCTCGGGCCTCGACGCGCTGCGCGGCGACTACGCCGACCTGCACCTGCGCGGAGTCATCGACCCGCTCATGGTGACCCGCTGCGCCCTGGAGAGCGCCGCCTCGATCGCCGCGCTGCTGCTGACCACCGAGACCCTGGTCGTCGAGGAGGTCACGGGCAACCCGGGCGCCATCCACTCCCCGGAGATCGGCGACCTGGCCGAGGGACTCGCCCGACCCTCCAACATCCCCTGAGCGGGCGGCGGACGGTGATGCCCGCCGAAGAGGGGAAGGCACCCTCGGCGGTGACCGACAGGCCTACGGGCACCGCCCCGACGTCCCGGCAGGGTTCCGCCCCCTTCCGGCGGCAACGCCGCGGTTTCTCCGCCGCACTGCTCGGCCCCGCGTTCGTCGCCGCCGTCGCCTACGTCGACCCGGGCAACTTCGCGACGAACGTACAGGCCGGCACGGAGTACGGACCGCTGCTGCTGTGGGTGGTGATCGCGGCGAACCTCGTCGCCATGCTGCTCCAGTACCTCTCCGCGAAACTCGGCCTGGCGACGGGCCGCTCGCTGCCCCAACTGTGCCGCGAGCGCTATCCCGGGCCCGTCGTGTACGGGCTGTGGGCGCAGGCCGAGGTGGTCGTCGTGATGACGGATCTCGCGGAGGTGGTGGGCGGCGCCGTCGCCCTGCACATCCTCTTCGGCCTGCCGCTGCCGCTCGGCGGGCTCGTCATCGGAACGGTCTCGCTGCTCATCATGCCGATGGGCGCGGGAGGCCGCCGCCGCTTCGAGGTGTTCATGGCGCTCGCGCTCGCCCTGCTGCTGGGCACGTTCCTCGGCCAGGCGCTGGGCACCCCCGGACTGTGGGAGAGCGCGGGGCGGGGCCTCGTGCCCCGCGCTGTGCCCGGCACGGACAGCCTGGTGCTGGCGGGCGGGATCGTCGGCGCGACCGTCATGCCGCACGTCGTCTATCTGCACTCGGCGCTCACCAGCGGCCGTCGCGGTGCCGGGCCGCCCGGCGGGGGCGCGGAGCGGGCCACGGCCTCGCGCGGCCGGCTGCTGTGGCACACCCGGGTGGACGTCGCGCTCGCGATGGGCCTCGCCGGCGCGGTGAACGCGGCGCTGCTGCTCTCGGCGGCAACCCTCTTCCACCCCGGGGCCCCGGCCGCCGCCGGCTCGCTCGAAGCCGCGCACTCCGCGTACGCGGGACTGGCCGGCCCGCTCGCGGCGGCCTCGTTCGGGCTGGCCCTGCTGGTGTCCGGGCTCGCCGGGACGAGCGTGGGCATGTACGCGGGGCAGGTCGTCATGGACGGTTTCCTGCGCCGCCGCATCCCGCTGGCGCTGCGCCGCACACTGACGGTCGTGCCCGCCCTCGCCGTGCTCGCGAGCGGGATCAGCCCGACCGGTGCGCTCGTGCTGAGCCAGGTCGCGCTCTCCTTCGGCATCCCCTTCGCCCTGTTCCCGCTGGTCCTGCTCACCCGGGACCGGAGCGTCATGGGTCCCTGGGTGAACCGGCGGGCGACGACCCTGTGCGCGTGGACGGTGAGCGCGGTGGTGCTCGCGCTCAACGGGGCGCTGGTGGTGAGCCTCCTGACCGGCTGAGCGAACCCGTACGCCCACCCGCTCCCGGTCGTGCCGCCGGTCACGCCGCCGGTCGACGGCTCACCCCGTCCAGGTCGCCGGTCTCCGGGGTCGAGGCGACGACGTCCGGCACCCACACCGGGTGCCGGGCGCCGGGTGCCGGGTGCCGGGTGCCGGGTGCCGGGTGCCGGGTGCCGGCGAGGCGGAGAGGCGGAGACGGCGGAGACGGCCCCGCGCTGAACCCCTCGCGGCCGGCGTGTCGAAGTCCACACCACGCCGAACCGCGCCGAACCGCGCCGACGACCGGTTCACGGCGTACCGACCAGTCGGTAATGTGCGGGGTATGACCACTCCACTGCCGGAGCGCGCCGGGCGGCGCTGCCACAACGTTCTGAACTCGCTGCACTCGGCGCACTACTTCTCGCCCGATCTGGGACGGGAGCTGGCCGCGGTCGGTATCGCGGACGAGCGGGCCGCGTACTTCGCCGCGCGGGCCGCCGCGATGGGCGCGGTCGGCGCCGGGACGGTGACGGCGACGTTCTACAACTTCCGCCACGGGCTGGTGGCCGAGCATGTGCCCGGCGTGTGGGACAAGGCCTCCCCGGAGACCGTCCTCGCGGCCCGGCTGCGGGCCGTGGACGCGACGCTGCGGCGACTGCTCGGCGCGGAGCTGATCGCCTCGGACGAGGTGGCGGAGGCCGCGCGGCTCGCGCTGCGGGCGGCCGAGGCCTGCGACGCGACGGCCCGGCCGCTGTACGCCGCCCACGCGGACCTCCCGGTGCCCGAGGCGCCGCATCTGGCCCTCTGGCACGCGGCCACCCTGCTGCGCGAGCACCGCGGGGACGGTCATCTCGCCGCCCTGCTCGACGCCGAACTGGACCCGGTCGAGGCCCTGGTGAGCCACACCGCGACCGGCAGGGGCATGGCCCCCAAGTGGGCACTGGGCACCCGCGGCTGGTCCCGGCGGGACTGGGAAGCGGCGTCCGGACGGCTCCGCGAGCGCGGACTGCTCGACACCGAGGGCGAGTTGACCGAGGCGGGCGTGGCGCTGCGGCAGGACATCGAGGCCCGTACGGACCGTCTCGACCGCGCTCCCTACGAGCACCTGGGGGCGGCCGGCGTGGAGCGGCTCACCGAGATCGGCAAGGGCCTGCTGATGACGGCGTTCGCCAACGGGGCCTTCCCGGAGGGCATGATCGGCAAGGAGTGAGGTACCCGTACGTCGCCCGGTGTTCCACGCCGGGACGCCCGGCGTTCCGTGCCGGGAGACGAAAGGGGAGAAAGACATGCTGCGAGCCATCGCGGACGTCCTGCGTCAGATCGGCGGGGCCATCGCCACCGTCGTCACCCTGCCCTTCCGGGCCCTGGCCCGGCTGTTCGGCGGGGCCTCCGGTTCCGCGCGCACCCGCAAGGCGTGAGGGCCGGCGCCGCCCCCGGGCCCGCCCCGCGGCGCGCGGCCGCTCCGAGTGCCGCCCTGATCCCCCGTTGTCGGTGTCACCTGCCACAATTGCCGCGCAACCCCAGTGGAGAAGGCGGTACGGGATCGTGACGACACCCCTCGTAGGGTCCATCGAAAGCAGGATCGCCGAGGAGCTCGGCGTACGGGAGCGGCAGGTCAAGGCCGCCGTCGACTTGCTCGACGGCGGCTCGACCGTGCCCTTCATCGCCCGCTACCGCAAGGAAGCGACCGAGATGCTCGACGACGCGCAGTTGCGCACGCTCGAGGAGCGGCTGCGCTATCTGCGGGAGCTGGAGGAGCGGCGCACCGCGATCCTCGACTCGGTGCGCGAGCAGGGCAAGCTCACCGCCGAGGTGGAGGCGCAGATCAGGGGCGCCGAGACGAAGGCGCGCCTGGAGGACATCTATCTGCCGTTCAAGCCGAAGCGGCGCACCAAGGCGCAGATCGCGCGCGAGGCGGGCCTCGAACCGCTCGCCGACGGCCTGCTCGGCGACCCCTCGGTCGATCCGCTCGCCGCCGCCGCGGCCTTCGTCGACGCCGGCAAGGGGGTCGCCGACGCGCAGGCCGCGCTGGACGGCGCCCGGTCGATCCTCACCGAGCGGTTCTCGGAGGACGCGGACCTCATCGGCGAGCTGCGCGAGCGCATGTGGACGCGCGGCCGGCTGGCCGCCCGGGTGCGGGAGGGCAAGGAGGAGGCGGGCGCCAAGTTCGCCGACTACTTCGACTTCGCGGAGCCGTTCAAGGAGCTGCCCTCGCACCGGGTCCTCGCGATGCTGCGCGGCGAGAAGGAGGAGGTCCTCGACCTCGTCCTGGAGCCCGAGGAGCCGACCGAGGGGCCTTCGTCGTACGAGCAGATCGTCGCCCGGCGCTTCGGTATCGCGGACCGCGGCAGGCCCGGCGACAAGTGGCTGACGGAAACCGCCCGTTGGGCCTGGCGCACCCGCATTCTGGTGCACCTCGGCATCGACGTGCGGCTGCGGCTGCGCACCGCCGCCGAGGACGAGGCGGTGAACGTCTTCGCGGCCAACCTGCGGGACCTGCTGCTCGCCGCCCCGGCGGGCACCCGCGCCACGCTGGGCCTCGACCCCGGTTTCCGTACGGGCGTGAAGGTGGCCGTCGTGGACGCGACCGGCAAGGTCGTCGCCACCGACGTCATCCACCCGCACGTGCCGGCCAACCGGTGGGACGAGGCGATCGCCAAGCTGGCGCGGCTGGCCAAGGAGCACGCGGTCGAGCTGATCGCGATCGGCAACGGCACGGCCTCCCGCGAGACCGACAAGCTCGCCGGTGAGCTGATCACCAGGCACCCCGAGCTGAAGCTCACCAAGGTGATGGTGTCGGAGGCGGGCGCTTCGGTGTACTCGGCGTCGGCCTTCGCCTCGGCGGAGCTGCCGGACATGGACGTGTCGCTGCGCGGCGCCGTGTCCATCGCGCGCCGCCTCCAGGACCCGCTGGCCGAGCTGGTGAAGATCGACCCGAAGTCGATCGGCGTCGGGCAGTACCAGCACGACCTGTCCGAGGTGAAGCTGTCCCGCTCGCTGGACGCCGTGGTCGAGGACTGTGTGAACGGCGTGGGGGTGGACGTGAACACCGCCTCCGCCCCGCTGCTGGCCCGTGTCTCCGGCATCACGTCCGGTCTCGCGGAGAACATCGTCGCCCACCGCGACAGCAACGGCCCCTTCACCTCCCGCACGGCGCTCAAGAGCGTGCCCCGGCTCGGCCCGAAGGCGTACGAGCAGTGCGCGGGCTTCCTGCGGATCCGGGGCGGCGACGATCCGCTGGACGCCTCCAGCGTGCACCCCGAGGCGTACCCGGTGGTGCGGCGGATGGTGAAGACGGCGGGCGGCGAGGTCGCGTCGCTGGTCGGCAACACGAGCGTGCTGCGCTCGCTGAAGCCGGCCGACTTCGTCGACGACACGTTCGGTCTGCCGACCGTGACGGACATCCTCAAGGAGCTGGAGAAGCCCGGGCGCGACCCGCGGCCCGCCTTCAAGACGGCCACCTTCAAGGAGGGCGTCGAGAAGATCTCCGACCTGGCCCCCGGGATGATCCTGGAGGGCGTGGTGACGAACGTGGCAGCGTTCGGTGCCTTCGTGGACGTCGGTGTCCACCAGGACGGGCTCGTGCACGTCTCGGCGATGTCCAGGACCTTCGTCAAGGACCCGCGGGACGTGGTGAAGCCGGGCGACATCGTCAAGGTGAAGGTCCAGGACGTCGACATCCCGCGCAAGCGGATCTCGCTGACGCTGCGGCTGGACGACGAGGCGGCGGCACCGGAGCCCGAGGGCGGCGGCCGTCCGCAGCGGGGCGGGCGTCCGCCCCAGCAGCGCGGCCAGCGGCAGGGCGGCCAGCGCCAGGGCGGGGGCGGTCGCGGAAGCGGCGGCTCCGGGGGCGGCTCCCGGCAGGCTCCGCCGCCCGCCAACAGCGCGATGGCGGACGCCCTGCGGCGCGCGGGTCTGACCGACCCCAAGCGGGGCCGGGGCTGACACTGGGCCGCTGCCCCTGAGCCCGGGCACCCGGCTCAGAGCCCGGGAACCCGGCTCAGGGCAGGGGCCCGGGCACCTCGTACCGGCAAGAGTGACCGTCTGCGGTGAGACGGGCGGAGGGGCGGCTGCCGTGACCGGCGTCCGCCCCTCCGGCGTATGACCACCCCGCGCCCACCGCGCGCCCGGCCGGCGTCCCGAGGCCGGACGGGTCCGGGCGGGATGGCGAGGCCGACCGGCGCGGGGCCGGATACCGGGGGGCCGGTCGGCGCGCGGCTCAGCGCTCGGTCACCTTGCCGGCCGCCACCTCCAGGCGGCGGGTCGTGCGGACCGCGTCCAGCATGCGGCGGTCGTGGGTGACCAGCAGCAGCGTGCCCTCGTAGGAGTCGAGGGCCGATTCGAGCTGCTCGATGGCCGGCAGGTCGAGGTGGTTGGTCGGCTCGTCCAGGACCAGCAGGTTGACGCCCCGGCCCTGGAGGAGGGCGAGCGCGGAACGGGTGCGCTCGCCCGGGGAGAGGGTGGCCGCCGGGCGCAGGACGTGGTCGGCCTTGAGCCCGAACTTGGCCAGCAGGGTGCGTACTTCGGCGGGCTCGGTGTCCGGTACGGCCGCGCCGAACGCGTCCATCAGCGACTCGGGGCCGTGGAAGAGCTTGCGGGCCTGGTCGACCTCGCCGACGACCACGCCGGAGCCGAGGGTGGCGTGGCCGGCGTCCAGCGGGACCCGGCCGAGCAGGGCGCCCAGCAGGGTCGACTTGCCGGCGCCGTTGGCGCCCGTCACGGCGACCCGGTCCGCCCAGTCGATCTGGAGGGTCGCCGGACCGAAGGTGAAGTCGCCGCGCCGCACCTCGGCGTCCCGCAGGGTGGCCACCACCGCGCCCGAGCGGGGGGCCGCCGCGATCTCCATGCGCAGCTCCCACTCCTTGCGGGGCTCCTCCACGACGTCAAGACGCTCGATCATGCGCTGGGTCTGCCGGGCCTTGGACGCCTGCTTCTCGCTGGCCTCGCTGCGGAACTTGCGGCCGATCTTGTCGTTGTCGCCGCCCGCCTTGCGCCGGGCGTTCTTGACGCCCTTGTCCATCCAGGAGCGCTGCATCTGGGCGCGGCCCTCCAGCGCGGACCGCTTGTCGGCGTACTCCTCGAAGTCCTCGCGGGCGTGCCGGCGCGCGGTGTCACGCTCTTCCAGGTAGGCCTCGTAGCCGCCGCCGTACAGGGTGATCTGCTGCTGGGCCAGGTCGAGTTCGAGGACCTTGGTGACGGTGCGGGTGAGGAACTCGCGGTCGTGGCTGACGACGACGGTGCCGGCGCGCAGTCCGGAGACGAAGCGTTCCAGGCGCTCCAGGCCGTCCAGGTCGAGGTCGTTGGTCGGCTCGTCCAGCAGGAAGACGTCGTAACGGGACAGGAGCAGGGAGGCGAGTCCGGCGCGGGCCGCCTGGCCGCCGGACAGGGAGGTCATCGGCTGGTCGAGGCCGACCGCGAGGCCGAGGGAGTCGGTGACCTCGGCCGCGCGTTCGTCGAGGTCGGCGCCGCCGAGGTCGAGCCAGCGCTCCAGGCTGTTGGCGTAGGCGTCGTCCGCGCCGGGCGCGCCGTCGACGAGGGCCTGGGTGGCCTCGTCCATCGCGCGCTGGGCCTCGTCCACGCCGGTGCGGCGCGCGAGGAAGTCGCGTACGGTCTCGCCCTCCCGGCGCTCCGGCTCCTGGGGCAGGTGTCCGACGGTCGCGGTCGGCGGGGAGAGCCGCAGCTCGCCCTCTTCGGGGGTGAGCAGGCCGGCGAGCAGCCGCAGCAGGGTGGACTTGCCCGCGCCGTTGGCGCCGACGAGCCCGATCACGTCGCGGGGCGCGACGACGAGGTCGAGTCCGGCGAAGAGGGCGCGGTCGCCGTGTCCGGCGGTGAGGTTCTTGGCGACGAGGGTGGCAGTCATCAGGGGGCCGATTTTAACGGCCACGCCCCCGCCCGCGCGCCGCCCGCCGGACGGGCGGCCACTTGGCCACCGACCTGGGCGGCGGGGACCGAAAGCGCCGGTGACCGCCGGGGCCTCCGGGCATCGGGGCCTCCGGGCATCTGGGCCTCCGAGATCCCGGGCGTCTGGGGCCCGGGCTGGTGGGGCCTCCGGGGCCTAGGGGCTCGGGGACCCCGGCGTGCTGGGGCCCAGGTCTCCAGGCCTCCGGACCTCCATGCCTCCGGGCTGGTAGGGCCTCCCGGCATCCGGGGCCTCGGGCATCCGGGCTCCCGGGCATCCGGGCTCCCGGGCATCCGCGTGCCGGGGTCTCCGAGCCTCCGGGCGCCGGGGTCCCGAGCCCCCGGGGTTTCCGGGACCCCGGCGTGCCGGGGTCGCGCCGCGCACCCGGGCTCAGCGGGCCATCGGTTCCACCAGTACGCTTCCCGATGTCCGGGCCACGACGAACGACTCGCCCTTGACCGTCCGGGGCGCCAACGGGATCCGGTGCCGGCCCGTTTCCAGGACGCCGTCGAAGACCTCGTGCGCCTGGGTGCGGGCGAGGCGGTCGAGGCGGTACGCGGTCAGCCGGACCCGGCAGGTCGAGGTGACCTCGATCCCGGCCTCGCCGTCGGCGGCGACCAGACGGGTGAGGCGGCGCAGCTCCAGCGGGCCCCGGTCCAGGGCGTGTTCGACCTGGGCGACCAGCAGCGGAACGATGGGCGCGAGCCCCTCGACGTGCGGGACCGCGATGTCCGCCGCGTCGAACGCGTCCCGTACGGCGGCCCGTTCGGACGCGGTGACGGACGGCCCGTACACCACCGCTCCGTAGACGCGCAGTTCGTCGGCCGGGACCCCGGCGGTGTCGCGGGCGATGTCGGCGCCGATCCCGATGGCGCGCAGCGCGGCGGCGAGTTTCGCGAGCAGCGCGACCCGGGGTCCGATCAGCAGGACGCGGGGGCGGGGGCCCGCGTCCGCGTCGAGCAGGGAGTTCAGGGCGGCGCGGTACTCGGGGCCCTTGAAGCGGAACGGCCCTATGCCGTGGTAGCCGTTCAGCTCCAGGTCGGCCCGCTCCCCCGTCTGCCAGGCGAAGTCCCGCCAGACGTAGTCGTCGTCCTCCCGCTCGATGAGCGCGGTGACGGCGCCGCACTCGATGCCGGCGCACTCCGGACAGCCGTAGATGACGTGCCGGCCCTCTTCGAGCGGGGCGTCCGCCTCCAGGAGCAGACCGCGCACCTCGGCGGTGAAGATGGCGGGCGGGACGTCGGAGGCGAGCGGGGAGACCGCGTCGAGGTCGGAGAGCTGGAACAGCAGGGGGCGTCCGTCGACGACGAAGTCGACGAAGTCCCGGTGCGCTTGGAAGTCACCGTTGGCGAGGACTCCACCGGCACGCATCGCCGGTGCCAGGCCGAAGGTCGCGTAGTCGGCAGACATGCTGTGAGTATTCCCGGACGCGGGCCCCCGCGAGCACGGCATGACATATTCCGCTAGCGTCCCCGCATGGATCAGCCGGGGAACGACGATGTGATCGTGGTCGGCAGCGGGGTCGTCGGTCTGACGACGGCCGTGGTGCTGGCCGAGGCCGGACGCCGGGTCCGGGTGTGGACGCGGGAGCCCGCCGGGCGGACCACCTCGGCGGTTGCCGGAGCACTGTGGTGGCCGTACCGCATCGAGCCGAAGGCGCTGGCCCGCTCGTGGGCGCTCACCTCCCACGCCGTGTACGAGGAGTTGGCGGCGCGGCCCGAGGAGACGGGCGTACGCGTGGTCGAGGGGGTGATGGGCGAGACGCGACTGGACGAACTCGGCGACTGGGCGGCCCGGGTGCCGGGGCTGCGGACGGCGACGGCGGACGAGTACCCGGGGACGGCGCTGTGGGCGCGGCTGCCGTTGATCGACATGCCCGTGCATCTGCGCCTGCTCCAGGACCGGTTTCGCCGGGCGGGCGGCAGGATCGAGGAGCGGACGGTGACGGACCTGGGCGAGGTAGGGGCCCCGGTGGTCGTCAACTGCACGGGGCTCGGCGCCCGTTCGCTCGTTCCCGACCCCGCCGTACGGCCGGTGCGCGGGCAGCTCGTCCTCGTGGAGAACCCGGGGATCGGCGAGTGGCTCGTCTCCACGGACCCGGCGGCCGGAACCACGACGTATGTGTTCCCGCAGCCTGGCCGGCTGGTCCTCGGGGGCACCACCGACGAGGACGACTGGTCGCGGGAGCCGGACCCGGAAGTGGCGGCGGCGATCGTCGCGCGGTGCGCGGCGCTGCGCCCGGAGATCGCCGGTGCGAGGGTGCTGGACCACCGGGTGGGGCTGCGGCCGGTACGGGACGCGGTCCGCCTGGAGCGTGAACTCCTGCCCGACGGCCGGGTGGTGGTGCACAACTACGGTCATGGCGGCGCCGGGGTCACCGTGGCGTGGGGCTGTGCGCGGGAGGCGGCCACGCTGCTGGGCGTGGCCGCCTCCGGCTGACGGCGGAACCTCTTTCAGGGAGGGCCCCTCAGGGAGGGCCCCTCAGGGGGCCCGTCAGGATTCGGCCGGTCTCGGTTCAGTCGGTCCGGGTTCGGTCGGCCCGGGTTCAGTCTGCCCGGGTTCAGTCCGTCCGGGCTCAGTCCGTCCGGGTTCGGTCGGCCCGGGTTCGGTCGGCCCGGCTGCGGCCGGTCAGCGGTGCTCCCCCGGGACGCGGAGGGCCGCACCGGGACCGCGGACGCCGTCGAGGACAGAGGCCGGCGCGGACGCGCCGGGCACCGGGCGGGAGCCCGCCGTCGCCCGCGCGAACGCCGCCGCCCCGCCGACGAACGGGACCCGCGCCGAGGTGCGGGACAGGTCGAGGGTCAGGGTCGGGGTGGTGGACGGCGGATCGATGAGGTCCTTGTCGGTGCCCGCCACGATCAGCGCGAGGCGGTGGCCCTTGGGGACGACGTGGTCGGTCGCCGCGAGGTGGAGGGTGATCGTGCGGGCCTTGCCGGGGGTGAGCGGGGCGCCGTGGCCCGAGGCGCGGTGGCCGAGGTCGGCCCAGCCACGGCTGAGGACCGTGAAGTCGACGTCCGTCGTGGCGGCCCGGGTCTCCTTGTAGCAGGCGCTGTCGCCCGTGGTGCTCGCGCCCCAGCAGGTGCGGTCGGTGAGAGTGGTGATGCCCTCGCCGGAGCCCGCGTAGTCGCGGATGGTGTCGGGGCCGAGGTCCACGAGGACCGCCGAGAGGTGGGCCGTCGAGGTGGTGGGGGTGGCGGTGACGGTGACCTCCGAGGAACCGGACAGCCGCAGGTCGCGGGTGAGCGGCCCGGTGGTGAAGCCCGCCTTCTCCGGGGTCGCCCGGTCGATGTGCGCGGCCCAGTCGGTCTCGCTCAGCGCCGCGTCGTCGGTGAAGGTCTCCGTTCCCGACCCCTTGCGGAGGGCGAGGGTGCCGACGCCGGCCTGGCTGCCCGTGCCCGGGCGCAGGGTGGCCGGCGCGGTGGTGCGGGGCGGCCACAGCGCGGAGGTGGTCCACTGGCCGGGGTGGCGTTCGATGTCGGCCATCGGCTCGCGGTCGATGCCGTTGTCGTAGCCGAGGAGTTCGTGGTCGAACCAGCGGTGCAGGGTGTCCACGAAGGCGGCGCGGCGGAAGTCGAAGGGGTCGACGTGGCCGGTCCGGGAGAGCCAGATCTTGCGCTCGACACCGTGCCTCGCGAGGGCGTCCCACCACTGCCCGAAGTTCTTCGTACGGACGTTGAGGTCCTGCATGCCGTGGACGAGGAAGACGCTGGCGCGCACCTTGGAGGCGTCCTTGACGTAGTCGCGCTCGGTCCACAGCGGGGTCCAGTCGCCGTTGCGCGGGGCCCCCTTCACCAACTCGGCCTGGACTTGGGCGCACTTGGCGCGGGCGTCGGGGCTGTCGACGTAGTCGGAGAGCCAGTCGGGGCCGGAGTCGTAGAGCGGGGCGCCCTGGGCGAAGTAGTAGTCGTACCAGGAGGAGATGGCGCTGATCGGCACGATGGTCTTCAGGCCTCTGACGCCGGTGGCGGCGACACCGTTGGCGATGGTGCCGTCCCAGCTCTTGCCGATCATGCCGGTGTCGCCGTTGGTCCAGTCGGCCTTGGCGGAGATGGCGCCGGTGCGGGTGGTATACGCTCTGGCCCGGCCGTTCAGCCAGTCGACCACCGCCTTCGCGGACTGGATGTCGGAGCGTCCGCCCACGTCCACACAGCCGTCGGAGCGGTTGGTGCCGGCGAGGTCGACGCCGACGACGGCGTAGCCGCGCGGCACGAAGTAGTTGTCGTAGAACAGCGGCATCCGGACGATGTTGCCGTTCGCGTCGTACGTCTTCAACTGGCTCTCGTTGCCGCGTCCGCAGCACGAGTAGTACGGGCTGGCGTCCATGATGACGGGGACCTTGCGGCCCTGCCGGGCGGGTTCGCGGGGGCGGACGACGTCGACGGCGACCCGGTCGCGCTTTCCGTCGCGGTCGCCGTCGAGGCCGGTGTCGACCCAGACGGACTCCCGGATCGCGTTCTCGTAGGAATAGACCGGGGTGCTCTCGCGTGGGGCGCCGTGCGCGGCGGTGGGGGCGAGGAACGCGGCCAGCAGGGCGGCCACGGCGGCCGTCGCGAGCGATCTCCAGGTGGTGGGGCGCGTGCGGCGCTCGGGTATCGGCATGCGCGGAAGGTACCCCGGTCAACTCCCAGGCGAAAGAGGGGAGATGAGCGGCCGGTGCGACGGGGCGTCACATGTCGGCCGAATGGCGATCGTGTGACAGGGGTGGCCATGGACATGACCGGGGCCACAGGGACTCAATAGGCTCCGGACAGACTTCATGCCCCCACGACTTGGAGCCCCACGTGCACCGCAGACTCATCGCCCCGGGCGCCCTGGCCGCCTCCCTGCTGCTGGCGATCCCGGCTTCGGCGGCAAGCTACACCCCGGGCGCGCCGGGTATCGGCGACCCCTACTACCCGGCTTACGGCAACGGCGGATACGACGTCTCCCACTACGACCTGCGGCTCACGTACCAGCCGCGGACGGACGAGCTGGAGGGCACGGCGACCCTGCTGGCGACCACCACACAGGACCTGTCCCGGTTCGATCTGGACTTCCTGCTCGATGTGAGCGAGGTGCGGGTCAACGGCGCGAAGGCGGCGTTCGCGACCTCGGGCGAGCACGAGCTGCAGATCACCCCGGCGAAGCCGCTCGCCAAGGGCACGCCGGTCACGGTCGTCGTCCGCTACAGCGGAGTGCCGTCCACGAAGTCCGCGTACGGCTTCTCGACCTGGCACCGCACACCGGACGGCGCCATCGCGGCGGACGAGCCGGAGTCGGCGTGGTGGTGGTACCCGAGCAACGACCACCCGCTGGACAAGGCGACGTACGACGTGTCGGTGGCGGTCCCGGACGGCACCCAGGCGATCTCCAACGGCACGCTCCAGTCGACGAGTTCACGGCTCGGCTGGACCCGCTACAACTGGCGCTCGAACAAGCCGCAGGCCACCTATCTGACCACGCTCGCGGTCGGCAGGTTCGACATCACCACCAGCACGTCCGACGGCGGTGTCCCGGTCGTCAACGCCTACAGCAAGGACCTCGGCGACAACGACGGGGCGGCGCGCGCCAGTGTGGAGCGCACCGGCGAGCTGGTCGACTGGCTGAGCGGCTACTTCGGCACGTACCCGTTCAGTTCGGCGGGCGGCTATGTCCCCAACACCACGACCGGGTACGCCCTGGAAACGCAGACCCGGGTGTACTACAGCCCGCGGCAGTTCGCGAACGGCTCCAACACCTCTGTCGTCGTGCACGAGTTGGCGCACCAGTGGTACGGCGACGACGTGTCGCTGAAGGGCTGGAAGGACATCTGGATCAACGAGGGCTTCGCGCGGTACGCGCAGTGGCTCTGGTCCGAGCACGAGGGCGAGGGCACGACGCAGGAGCTGGCGGACTACACGTACGCCTCGCATCCGGCGGACGACGCGTTCTGGACGGTCGTGCCCGGCGACCCGGGGCCGGACAACCAGTTCGACACGGCGGTCTACGACCGGGGCGCGCTGGCCGTGCAGGCGCTGCGCAACGAGGTCGGGGACAAGGCGTTCTTCGCCATTCTGAAGGGGTGGCCGAAGGAGCACGCCTACGGGAACGCCTCGGTCGGCGACTTCCGGACGTTCGCCGAGCGGGTGTCCGGACGGCCGCTGGGCGCGCTCTTCGACACCTGGCTGTTCCAGCCGTCCAAGCCCGCGGCCCCGGCGGTCCGGGGAGCGGGTCCGACCAAGTCCGCCGAGGTGGCCCGGAAATCCGTCGCACAGCCCAGGTCGTGGAAGAAGATCGCGGCAACGAACGCGGTCCACTCGGGCACGGCTCACTGAGGTACATCCAGGGCAAGCCGGGTGCCGGCTCGGGCTGACAGGGCTACTCGGGCTGACCGGGCTGAGGTGAGTTGGTGAGTTGGGGGGGGCGGTGGCACGGACGCTGGCCGGGACACGTCCCGGCGTCCGCGCCATCGCCCCCTTCCGCTCCGTCTCGCGGGCCGCCTCCTCGGCTAGTTCGTGAGGCTGTCCAGTTCCTCGTTCCGGGTCCGGGTGACACGGCGGCGGACGCCGAACCAGCCCGCCGTGAGCAGGACGGCGATCAGGGGGACGAGCAGGAGGGTCTTGCGGCCCACCTCGGGGTCGTTCCACATCAGGCCGAGGACGGCCAGCAGGAAGGCGATGGTGACGATCTCCGTCACCGGGCTGCCGCGCAGACGGAACGAGGGACGGGTCAGCAGCCCTTCCTTGGCCCGGCGGACGAACACCAGGTGGCAGATCATGATGATCACCCAGGTGCTGATGATGCCGAGGGACGCCACGTTCAGGACGATCTCGAAGGCCTGGCTCGGCATGAGGTAGTTGAGGACGACGCCGAGCACGCACACCGCGCAGGTGAGCAGGATGCCGCCGTACGGGACCTGGCTGCGGTTCATCTTCGCGGTGAACCGGGGCGCCGAGCCCGCCATCGCCATGGAGCGCAGGATGCGGCCGGTGGAGTACAGGCCGGAGTTCAGCGACGACATGGCCGCGGTGAGGACGACCAGGTTCATGACGTCACCGGCCGCCGGCACCCCGATCTTCGACAGGACGGTGACGAACGGGCTCTGGTCGGCCGAGTACGCCGAACCGGGCAGCAGCAGGGCCAGCAGGACGACGGAACCGACGTAGAAGACCCCGACGCGCCACATGATCGAGTTCACCGCGCGCGGGACGACTTTCTCCGGCTCCTCGGTCTCGCCGGCCGCGACACCGACCAGCTCCAGCGCGGCGTACGCGAAGATCACGCCCTGCATCACGAGGACCACCGGCATCATCCCGTGCGGCAGCAGCCCGCCGTGGTCCATGACGAGCCCCGGGCCGGGCGTGTGGCCGCCGACGTCGTGCCGCGTGGCGAGCAGGAAGACACCGATCAGCATGAAGCCGACGAGGGTGGCGACCTTGACGATCGCGAACCAGAACTCCATCTCGCCGAAGATCTTCACCGAGATCAGGTTCACGGCGAGCACCACCGCGAGGGCGACCAGTGCCAGCACCCACTGCGGGATGTCGGTGAAGAAGCTCCAGTAGTGGGTGTAGAGGGCGATGGCGGTGATGTCGGCGATCCCGGTCGTGGACCAGTTCAGGAAGTACATCCACCCGGCGACGTAGGCGCCCTTCTCGCCGAGGAACTCACGCGCGTACGAGACGAAGGACCCGGAGGAGGGCCGGTACAGGACCAGCTCGCCGAGGGCGCGGACCACGAAGAAGGCGAAGGCTCCGCAGACCAGGTAGGCGACGGCGAGCGCCGGGCCCGCGTCGTGCAGGCGGCCTCCGGCGCCGAGGAAGAGCCCGGTGCCGATCGCGCCGCCGATGGCGATCATGTTGACGTGGCGGGCCTTGAGACCCTTGCTGTAACCGGCGTCGCCCGCGTCGGCGGGCGACGGGGTCACGCCGGTGCGGGAAGCGGCCCCGGCCGTGTCTACGGCTTCCTTGCTCACGGGTGGATCTACCTTCTGGTGCGCCGGCGCACGGGGTGCGCGGGTGTCCGGATGTGCCGGCCCCGCACCGAGTCGGAGGATGCGCGGACCAAGGCGGCGCCTTCCCAGGAGGATCACCGCCCATGCGGTGGCACGCGTCACATCAGGGAACTCTCACCCGATGATCACGCCGTGCGCGACACGTGACCGTCCTGCGCCCGCCCGCACACCACCCCCTGCCGCCCCCGGCACCGGGCCCCTCGCCCCTCTCACGCTCCCCCTCCCCTCCCCCTCCGGGACGGGCGCTTTCACAACACTGGTGGGACAGCAATACTGTTGCACCGCGCGAGCACCGGTCACCGGCGCGCGTGGTACGACGCGAGAGGCGGGGAGCTGCCATGACGACGGGCACCGAGGAGCCGACGCTCACGGTCGACGAACTGGCCGCGCGGGCGGGCGTCACGGTCCGTACGGTCCGCTTCTACAGTGCCCGGGGTCTGCTGCCGCCCCCGGTGATCGGACCCCGGCGGGTCGGCCACTACAGCCAGGAGCACCTGGCGCGGCTCGCGCTCATCGAGGAACTGCAGCACCGGGGCATGACGCTGGCCGCGATCGAACGGCACCTCACGCAGCTCCCGCCCGGTCTGAGCGCGCAGGACCTGGCCCTGCACCGTGCCGTGGTCGCCTCCTGGGCGCCGGGAGCGACGGAGGAGGTGACCCGCGAGGAGCTGGAGCGGCGTGCCGGACGCGCCCTCGGCGACGAGGAGCTGGAACGGCTCGCCGCGATGAGCGTCGTCGAGCGGACCGGCGAGGGACCCGACGACCCCGTACGGCTCGACCCGGGGCTGCTGCGGCTCGGGGTGGAACTCCTGGACGTGCCGTTCGCGCACGAGACGATCCTCGCCGCGCGAGCCGTCCTGCTGGAGCATTCCCGGGCGGCGGCCCGCGAGTTGTCCGCCCTGCTGCGGGACGCGGTGGGCGAGGGCGAGTCCGTGGCGGCCGTGAAGTCGCTGTCGGCGCATATGCAGCCGCTGGTGGTGCAGGCGCTGCTCACCACGTTCCAGCGGTCCCTGCGGGAGGAACTGCGGGAGTGGCTCAAGGAGTCGTGAGCGCCGGGCCGGGGCGGACACCCGGTCCGCCGGTCGGCGTCCGCCGGTACCCGCCGGCCGGTACGTGGCGGCCACCCGGTTTACCGGTCGGCGTCCGCCGGTCCGCCGGCCGGGGTGGGGCGGGCACCGGTTCGCCGGTCGGGGTGGGGCGGGCACCGGTTCGCCGGTCGGCGTCCGGTGCCCGCCCTCGTGGTGCAAGGCCCCTTGTCACGGGGCGACTTGAACCCTGCGCGTACGGGCCTCAGGCGGCGTCCGTGAAGCGCTCGCCCTTCTCCGCCTTCGCCACGAGCAGCGCGGGCGGCAGGAAGCGGTCGCCATAGCGCTCGGCCAGCTCCCGTGCGCGGGCGACGAATCCGGGCAGTCCGCCCTCGTAGCCGTTGATGTACTGGAGGACGCCTCCGGTCCAGCCGGGGAAGCCGATGCCGAAGATGGAGCCGATGTTGGCGTCGGCGACGGAGGTCAGGACGCCTTCCTCCAGAAGCCGGACGGTGTCCAGCGCCTCGGAGAAGAGCATCCGCTCCTTCATGTCCTCGAACGGGATCTCGTGCCCCGCCTTGGTGAAGTGCTCGCGCAGGCCCGGCCACAGCCTGCCGCGCTTACCGTCCTCCCCGTACTCGTAGAACCCGGCGCCGCCGCTGCGGCCGGGGCGGCCGAACTCGTCGACCATGCGGTCGATGACGGCCTCGGCGGGATGGGTCTGCCAGGTGCCGCCCGCCTCCTCGACGGCCTGCTGCGACTCCTTGCGGATCTTGCGGGGCAGGGTGAGCGTCAGCTCGTCCATCAGGGAGAGGACCTTGGCCGGGTAACCGGCCTGGGCGGCGGCCTGCTCGACGGAGGCGGGCTCGATGCCCTCGCCGACCATCGCCACGCCCTCGTTGATGAACTGCCCGATGACCCGCGAGGTGAAGAAGCCGCGCGAGTCGTTGACGACGATGGGCGTCTTCTTGATCTGCCGGACGAGGTCGAAGGCGCGGGCCAGCGCCTGGTCGCCGGTGCGCTCGCCCTTGATGATCTCCACCAGCGGCATCTTGTCGACGGGCGAGAAGAAGTGCAGTCCGATGAAGTCGTCCTGCCGCTCGACACCCTCGGCGAGCGCGGTGATCGGCAGCGTCGAGGTGTTGGAGCAGAGCAGCGCGTCGGGCTCCACGATGCCCTGGATCTCCTGGAACACCTTGTGCTTGAGGGCGGTGTCCTCGAAGACGGCCTCGATGACGGCGTCGCAGCCCGCGAGGTCGTTCGGGTCGGCGGTGGGCGTGATGCGGGCGAGCAGCGCGTCCGCCTTCTCCTGGGTGGTACGGCCCCGGGAGACGGCCTTGGCGCACAGCTTCTCCGAGTACGCCTTGCCCTTGGCGGCCGCCTGGGCGGTCACGTCCTTCAGCACGACGTCGATGCCCGCGCGGGCGCACGCGTAGGCGATGCCCGCGCCCATCATGCCCGCGCCGAGCACGGCCACCTTGCGGACCGGGCGGGGCTCGATGCCCTGCGGCCGGTTGGCGCCGGAGTTGACGGCCTGGAGGTCGAAGAAGAACGCCTGGATCATGTTCTTCGCGGTCTGGCCGATGACCAGATCGGTGAAGTAGCGGCCTTCGATGGTCAGCGCGGTCTCGAAGTCGACCTGGGAGCCCTCGACGGCCGCGGCGAGGATGTTGCGCGGGGCCGGATAGGGCGCGCCGCCGAGCTGCTTGCGCAGATTGGCGGGGAAGGCGGGCAGGTTCGCGGCGAACCTGGGGTTGGCGGGGGTGCCGCCGGGGATGCGGTGGCCGGGCTTGTCCCAGGGCTGCTGCGACTCGGGGTTGGCGTCGATGAAGGCCCGCGCCTTGGCGAGCATCTCCTCGGGGGTGGCGGCCACTTCGTGGACCAGGCCGTTCTCCAGGGCCCGCCGCGGCGTGTACTGGGTGCCCTGGAGGAGCACCTTGAGGAGGGCGTCGGCGATGCCCATGAGGCGGACGGCGCGGGTGACGCCACCGCCGCCCGGCAGCAGGCCGAGGGTGACCTCGGGGAGCCCGATCTTGGAGCCGGGCGCGTCGAGGGCCACCCGGTGGTGGGAGGCGAGGGCGATCTCGTAACCGCCGCCGAGGGCCGCGCCGTTGATCGCGGCGACGACCGGCTTGCCGAGGGTCTCGATGCGGCGCAGCGCGGACTTGATGGCGGTGCCGGCCTCGAAGACCTGCCGGGCGTCCTCGGGGCCCGCCTGGATCATGTCCTTGAGGTCGCCGCCCGCGAAGAAGGTCTTCTTGGCGGAGGTGTAGATGATGCCGCGGATGGAGTCCTTCTCGGCCTCGGCACGCTCGGCGACGGCCGCGATCGAGTCCTTGAACGCCTGGTTCATCGTGTTCGCGGACTGGTTGGGGTCGTCCAGGACGAGGGTGACGACGCCGGTCTCGTCCTGTTCCCAGCGGATGGTTGTGGGCTCAGTGCTCATCAGGGGATGCTCCGTAGATCCGTGATCCGTTGGGAAGGTCAGACGCGTTCGACGATGGTGGCGATGCCCATGCCGCCGCCCACGCACAGGGTGGCGAGGCCGTAGCGCTTGTCCTGGCGCTCCAGTTCGTCCACGAGGGTGCCGAGGATCATGGCGCCGGTGGCGCCGAGGGGGTGGCCCAGCGCGATGGCGCCGCCGTTGACGTTGACCTTGTCCAGGGACAGGCCCATGTCCTTCACGAAGCGCAGGACGACGGCGGCGAAGGCCTCGTTGATCTCGACCAGGTCGATGTCGTCGATGGTCAGACCCGCCTTGGCCAGCGCCTTGCGGGTGGCCGGGGCGGGGCCGGTGAGCATGATGGTGGGCTCGGAGCCGGACACGGCCGCGGCGACGATCCGCGCGCGCGGGGTCAGGCCGTAGCGCTCGCCTACCTCGCGCGAGCCGACGGCGACGAGGGAGGCGCCGTCCACGATGCCGGAGGAGTTGCCCGCGTGGTGGACGTGGTCGATCTGCTCGACCCAGTGGTACTTCTGCAGCGCCACCGCGTCGAAACCGCCCAGCTCACCGATGTCCGCGAACGACGGCTTCAGCTTGGCGAGCGAGTCGGCGGTGGTGCCGGGGCGCAGGAACTCGTCGTGGTCGAGGACGGTGAGACCGGCGCGGTCCCTGACCGGGACGACGGAGCGCGTGAAGCGGCCGTCCTTCACCGCGCCCGCCGCGCGCTCCTGGGAGAGGGCCGCGTACTCGTCCACGTCACGGCGCGAGAAGCCCTCGATGGTGGCGATCAGGTCGGCGCCGATGCCCTGCGGGACGAAGTTGGTGTCGAGGTTGGTCATCGGGTCGGCGAACCAGGCGCCGCCGTCCGAGGCCATCGGCACCCGCGACATCGACTCGACGCCGCCCGCGAGAACCAGGTCCTCCCAGCCCGAACGGACCTTCATCGCGGCCAGGTTGACGGCTTCCAGGCCCGAGGCACAGAAGCGGTTCTCCTGTACTCCGGCCACCGTGTCGGGCAGTCCGGCGGCGATCGCGGCGATGCGGGCGATGTCGGAGCCCTGGTCGCCGACCGGGCCGACGACGCCGAGGACGATGTCGTCGATGGCGGCCGGGTCGAGGTCCGGGAAGCGGGCCTGGATCTCGTGGATGAGCCCGACGACCAGGTCGATGGGCTTGGTGCCGTGCAGGGCGCCGTTCTGCTTGCCGCGTCCGCGCGGGGTGCGGATCGCGTCGTACACGTACGCTTCGGTGCTCACTGGTAAGCCTTTCGGGGAGGGTTAGCCGAGCAGGGAACGGCCGATGATCTCCTTCATGATCTCGGTCGTGCCGCCGTAGATGGTCTGGATGCGTCCGTCGGTGAAGGCCCGGGCGACCGGGTACTCCGTCATGTAGCCGTATCCGCCGTGCAGTTGGAGGCAGCGGTCGGCGACGCGCTTTTGCAGTTCGGTGGCCCACCACTTGGCCATCGAGGCGTGCACGGCGTCGAGTCCGCCGTCGGAGTGGTCGGTGATGCAGCGGTCGAGGAAGGTGCGGGTGACGGCGCACTCGGTGGCCATCTCGGCTATCTCGAAGCGGATGTGCTGGAGCCGGGCGAGCGGCCGGCCGAACGCCTCGCGCTCCTTGACGTACCGGGTGGTGATCTCCAGCAGGTGTTCGGCGCCCGCGATGGCGGCGACGGCGATGCCCATGCGTTCCTGGGCGAGGTTCGTCATCAGGTGGACGAAGGCGCCGTTGCGCTCGCCGAGAAGGTTCTCCTTGGGCACGCGGACGTCGTGGAAGAACAACTCGGCGGTGTCCTGCGCCTTCTGGCCGATCTTGTCGAGGTTGCGGCCGCGCTCGAAGCCCTCCATGCCGCGCTCGACCACCAGCAGGGACAGTCCGTGGGCGCCGCCCTCGGGGGTGGTCTTCGCGACGACGATCACGAGGTCGGCGAGGATGCCGTTGGAGATGAAGGTCTTGGAGCCGTTGAGCAGGAAGTGGTCGCCCTTGTCCTCGGCGTGGGTCGCGATGCCCTGGAGGTCGGAGCCGGCGCCGGGTTCGGTCATGGCGATCGCGGTGACGAGCGAGCCGTCGCAGAAGCCGGGCAGCCAGCGCCGCTTCTGCTCCTCGGTGGCGAGGCCGGTGAGATAGGGGCCGATGATGTCGTTGTGCAGGCCGACGGCGAGGCCCGCGGCTCCCGCGCGGGTGAACTCCTCGGCGAGGACGGCGCTGTAGCGGAAGTCGGTGTTCCCGCCGCCGCCGAACTCCTCGGGCACGGCGAGCCCGAGCAGGCCCTGCCGGCCGGCCGCGCGCCAGGCCTCGCGCGAGACGATGCCGTCCTTCTCCCACTGCTCGTAGTGCGGCAGCACCTCCTTGGCGAGGAAGGTGCGGACGGTCTCGCGGAACGCGTCGTGCTCGGCGGTGAAGATCTGCCGCTTCATGCGGGAACGGCCTTCCTGGTGGGCGTACGGGGCACGGGGGCGGGGCGGGGCGTTCGGTCCAGGCGTCGGTCGGGGGCGGCTGCCCAGCCGGCGGCGCGGCCTGCGGCCGTCCGGGCGACGCGGGCCGGGGTCCGGGAGTGGAGGTTCGGGATCGCGGCGCCGGTCTTCTTCGTGTGGTGGGTGCGGGTGGCCGGGTGGTCCGTGATCGTGGGCGAGCCGAGGCCGGGGGCCTCGGCGACCCGGGCGGCGTCGAGGCCGGCGGCCTGCGGGGCGGCGACCTCGCGGGCGGTCCGCCGTGCGTCACCCGGGTGGCCGAGCGGGCGGGAGAGTTCCATCAGTCGGCGTCCTCGGTCAGCCGGGGCACGTCCCAGTCACGGGCCACGTCCGCGGTGTCGGCCCCCGGCAGCGCGGGGCCGCCGCGCACGGAGGTGGGGGTGGCGGAGAAGCGCGGCGCGGGGGCCGGCTGGGTGATGCCCCCGTGGTCCACGAAGGTGCCGCGGGCGGCGAGGTGCGGGTGGGCCGGTGCCTCGCGCAGCGACAGGACCGGCGCCACGCACGCGTCGGACCCGTCGAACACGGCGGCCCACTCGTCGCGGGTACGGGTCTTGAAGCGGGCGGCGACCGTCTCGCGCAGTTCCGGCCAGCGGGCGAGGTCCTTGCGGGCGGGACGCAGCTCCGGGACGCCGAGGAGGTCGACGAAGGTGTCGTAGAAGCGCTCCTCCAGGGGGCCCACCGCCAGGTAGCCGCCGTCGGCGGTCTCGTAGGTGCCGTAGTAGGGGCAGCCGCCGTCGAGGAGGTTGGCGCCGCGCCGGTCCTGCCAGCCGCCGGCGGCCATCATGCCGTGGATCATCGCGGACAGATGGGCGGTGCCGTCGACGATCGCGGCGTCCACCACCTGTCCGGCGCCGCTCTCGCGCGCGTGGTGGAGGGCGGCGAGGACACCGACGACCAGGTAGAGCGAGCCGCCCGCGTAGTCGCCGAGGAGGTTCGCGGGGACGGCGGGGGCCTCGTCGGGCCTGCCGATCATGCCGAGGGTGCCGGTGAGCGCGATGTAGGCGACGTCGTGTCCGGCGCGGTCGGCGAGCGGCCCGTCCTGGCCCCAGCCGGTCATCCGGCCGTAGACGAGCCGGGGGTTGCGGGCGTGGCAGGCGTCAGGGCCGACCCCGAGGCGCTCGGCGACGCCGGGGCGGTAGCCCTCGATGAGGACGTCCGCGCGTTCGACCAGGTCGAGGACGCGGGAGGGGCCGCCCTCCGCCTTGAGGTCGATGATCACGGACCGCTTGTTGCGGTTGGTCACGTCGTGGGCCGGGTCGATCGCGAGGCCGGGGCCGCCGGGGCGGTCCACCCGGACGACGTCCGCGCCCAGGTCGGCCAGGAGCATGGCGGCGAACGGGCCGGGCCCGATGCCCGCCAGCTCCACGACACGCACCCCGGCGAGGGGGCCGTGCCCCGGCGTTCGTGCCTCTGCCATCAAGCCCCCAGCACTGTGACACTACTGATGTGACATCAGCGATGTTAAGAACGCGTTCCACTCCGGGCAAGCCCTCAGCGAGCAAGCGCTTAGTTAAATTCCCGGCGAACCGTGCCTCCCAGGACCGCCCGGAGCCGCGATCAGGGCTGGTCCAGATGCGCCCGCCGCGGCGGCCATGGGCCGGGCCGCCCGCCGACCGGCGCGGTCACCGCTGGTCCTGGCCCTGGTCCAGCTCCGCGATCAGCCGCTTGGGGGCGATGACCCGGTAGCTCTCCTCGACCCAGTCGCAGAGCAGCTCCGCGCGGGGAGCCCCCTGCTCCTCCAGGGGTATCCGCACCCAGCCGGACCGGCCCAGGCCGTATCCGGCGGGCTGGGCTCCGGGCGAGGTGAGCGCGTGGGCGTGCGCCGCCTCGTCCGTGAGCTTCACCGTGACGGCCAGCGGATGACTGCCGTCGTCCAGACCGAGGAAGACGAAGACCTTCCCGTTGGCCTTGGCCACGGTCTCGCCCCACGGGAACTCCTCCGTGGCGCCGGGCAGGCCGAGCGCGAACTCGCGCACCTTCTGCCACTTTTTCAGCGCGTTTCTCTGGACGGCCACGGCTACCTCCGGCCTGTTCGTACGCCCTCGTCGTCCGGCTGCTCGTCCCTCACGCTAGCCTCGGCCACCGACAACGGCGCTTCGCGCACGACGTGGGGCCCCCGCCCGGTCGAGCGCAGCCCACTGGGGAAGGTGTCATGAGCAGGCTGAACGGGACGGACCGCGCGTACGACGTCGTGCTCTTCGGAGCCACCGGGTTCGTCGGGGAGCTGACCGCGGAGTACCTCGCCGCGCACGCGCCCGAGGGGCTGCGGTGGGCGATCGCCGGACGCGACGCGGAGAAACTGGAGCGTCTGCGGGGACGGCTCGGCGGCGCGCCCGGCGTGCTGCGGGCCGATGTGACGCACCCGGACTCGGTCCGCGAACTCGCCCGGCACGCGCGCGTGGTGGCCACCACGGTGGGCCCGTACGTCACCTACAGCGAAAGCCTGGTCGCGGCCTGCGCGGACGCCGGGACCGACTATCTGGACCTCACCGGCGAGCCGGAGTTCGTGGACCTGATGTACGTGCGGCACGACGCACGCGCGCGGGAGACGGGCGCCCGGCTGGTGCACGCCTGCGGCTTCGACTCGATCCCGCACGACCTGGGCGCCTACTTCACCGTGCGGCAACTCCCGGAGGGGGTGCCGCTGCGGGTGGACGGATTCGTCCGCTCCCGGGCGATGTTCTCGGGCGGCACCTTCAACTCCGCGCTGAACCAGTTCGCCCGGGGCCCGCAGATGATCGCGGCGGCACGGGACCGCCGCCACCACGAGCCGCGCCTGATGGGCCGCCGGTCCGTGGCACCGCTGGGCGCGCCGCGGTTCGCCGGGGAGGTCGGTGCCTGGGCACTGCCGCTGCCGACGATCGACGCGCAGGTGGTGCGGCGCTCGGCGCGGGCCCTGGAGCGGTACGGGCCCGACTTCCGCTATCGCCACTACGCGGCGGTACGGCGGCTGCCCGTGGCCCTCGGCGGGGTGGCCGGGGTCGGCGCGATCTTCGCGGCGGCCCAACTGCCGCCCGCGCGCCGCTGGTTGTCCGACCGTTTCAAGCCGGGCGAGGGGCCGAGTGCCGCGCGGCGCGCGAAGAGCTGGTTCTCGGTGCGCTTCGTGGGCGAGGGCGGCGGCCGGCGTGTGTTCACCGAGGTCGCGGGCGGTGACCCTGGCTACGACGAGACCGCCAAGATGCTCGCGGAGTCCGCCCTGGCCCTTGCCCTGGACGACCTGCCGGCAACGTCCGGCCAGGTCACACCGGCGGCAGCGATGGGCGACGCCCTGACCGGACGGCTGCGCGCCGCCGGCATCACGTTCCGGGTGGCGGCGGTGCGGTAGGCGCCACCGGGCGGCGCGGATGTACCTGCCGGGTGGCGCGGTTGTACCTGCCGGGTGGGCCATCCGCCGGGGAGGCGTGGCACGGAAGGGTGCCCGGCGTACGGTCCAACAGGCGGGGATCAGCGTCCTTCCGCCCGGTCGCCCCCGCCGTGCGCCCGGACGGCAGGCACCGCCGGGGCCATCAGCCCCTTGCCCGACCCGGCCGGGGCCGCCGATCCGCCGCCCAGCCGCTCGGCCTCGCCTCACGCCGCCCAGGCCGTCACCGTCCAGATCATCCCGCCGATCCAGGCCAGGCCGGCCAGGACGGCGAGGGTCAGTGCCGCGAGGACGGCGCGCTCGACGGGCTGGGCGGGGGTGGCTGCGGCCTTCGGGGCGCGGTGTGAGGTCATGCGGCCCAGCCTGCCGAGCATGCCGGCGCCCTCGCATCCGTGCGCGTACTCAGAGCAGGTACTCAGAACAGCCCACTCGGGGCCCGCGCTCGGAAGGCGTGAGCGGCGGACGACTCACACGGAGGGAGAGCGGTGACCGGAACCGGGGCTCAACCGGGCTCCCCGTGAGGCCTGTTCGGGGTTGGCGCGATCAACTGGGCGGTCCCGTCAGGCCGTTGCCTCGCGGAGGGCGCGCCGGCACAGGGAGTCCGCGCGCCGGGTGGACTCCGGCAGGCGGTACTTGGGGGTGAGCGCGAGGGTGTGGGCGCAGGCGTTGTCGAGGTCCACGCGGTGGCCGACGGAGACGAAGACGGGCTTGACGCCGTCCCGGGTGCGCAGGGCGCGGCCCACCTCCTCGTGGCCGGCGAGGAGCGGCGTGGCGCTGCCGCGCCGGGCGCCCGGCTCCTCGTACGCGAAGGTGAAGGGGTTCTTGGCGACGCCGATGGTGGGGAGGCCGGTGAGGACGCCGAGGTGACTGGCCAGGCCGAAGCGGCGCGGGTGGGCGCGGCCGTAGCCGTCGCAGACCACCAGGCCGGGCGGGCAGGGCAGGGCCTCCAGCGCGGCGAGGACGGTCGGGATCTCGCGGAAGGCGAGGAGGCCCGGCACGTAAGGGAAGGAGACCTGGCCGACCGCGGTGGCCTCCGCCACGACGTCGAGGGTCACCGCGTCCAGGACTACGGCCGCCGCCGCGACGACATCGCGCTCGTCGTCGTAGGCCACGTCGACGCCCGTGACATGGCCTGCGCCGGGCGGCGGGCCCGGCTCGCCGAGGACGACCCGCTCGCGCGACTCGTCCTGCACGGCCCGGGCTTGCTCCTCGGTGCCGGGCCAATCCGCCGGAACCCGCACGGTCGCCGGAACCCGCACGGTCGTCGGAACCCTCACGGTCGTCATGGTGGGACCCTCACGGTCGTCATGGGGAGCACGAGCCTAGGGCAGCCGTAGCCGGGACGGACGGCGGGGGCCGGGAGTAGGCTCGCGATCATGTTCGTACTGGAGCTGTCCTACACCGCGCCGCTCGATGCCGTCGACGCCGTCCTGGAGGCCCATGTCGCCTGGCTGGACGAGCAGTACGCGGCCGGCCACTTCCTCGCCTCGGGGCGCAAGAACCCGCGCGACGGGGGTGTGATCCTGGCCGTCGCGGAGAGCAGGGCGCGGATCGAGGAGATCGCCGAAGGTGATCCGTTCGTCGCCGCGGGCGTGTGCGCGTACCGCGTCACGGAGTTCGTCGCGACGAAAACGGCGCCCGGCCTGGAGCGCTACAGGGAGCAGCCCGGCTGAACGGCTCGGCTGAGCGGCGCCGCTCCCCGGCTGTCCGGGGCGCGCCGGGTACGACCGCCGGCGGCGGTGACAATCGGGACATCCATCGCGCCGGGCCGTCCGGATGGCCTCCGGCGGGAACCTCAGGGGCCCGTACGGGTGTCCTCAGGGGTGTGCCGCGTGCGCGGGGCGGAGTGGGACGGCCGTGGTCGGGGAAAGTGGATCTCCCCGGTACATGACCCCGGTGCATGACCCCGGTGACAGAGGTCACTCGGGTCACGGGTGCACGCGCCGTGCCGTTTTTCCGTCTCTTTCATTGACCGGCGTCATCCACCCGGAGTCCGTCCAGTCGTCACAAGGGAGCAAAGGCGTTGTCCACCGTCATCGAGCAGCCCGTTGAGGCCCGCCTCGTCGCCGCCGCGCCGCGGATGCCGAGTATTCCCGCCACACTCCACTACGACCGGACCGACCCGTTCGCCGTCCGCATGACCTTCCCCGCCCCCGCGACGCTCGAAGGCGTTGAGGTCTGCTGGACCTTCGCCCGCGAGCTGCTCGTGGCGGGCCTCGACGACTCGGTGGGGGTCGGCGACGTCCGGGTGCGGCCGTACGGCTACGACCGCACCGTGCTGGAGTTCCACGCCCCCGAGGGCACCGCCGTGGTGCATGTGCGCTCGGGAGAGGTACGGGACTTCCTGCACCGGACGACCGAGCTGGTCCCGGTCGGTCTGGAGCACCTCCAGGTGGACCTGGACCACGACCTCGCGGAGCTGATGCGCGGCCCCTGCTGAGGTACTGATGTTCCGTCAGCTTCTTTGTCCCAGCAGGGCGTTGAGCCGGCCGTAGTCGAAGCCGTCGGCCAGCGTCTCGTAGGTCCCCGTGTCCAGCAGCTCCCGCGCGGCACTCCGGACCAGGGCGTGCGCGGCCTGGGCGATGCCCGAGCCCACGCTGATCCGGGCCACCCCGAGGGCGGCCAGCTCGGCGACGGTGGGCGCGCCGGGGCCCACCATGATGTTCAGGGGTCCCTCGATGCCCCCGACGAGTGCCCTGACCGTCGCCGGGTCGGCGGCCCCGGGGACGAAGACCCCGTCCGCCCCCGCGGCCAGGAACGCGGCGGCGCGCTCCAGGGTCTCCCGCACGTCTCCCGTGCCGCGCAGAAACGTGTCGACGCGGGCGTTGACGAACAGCGGCACCCCCACCGCGTCGGCGGCGGCGCGGACCGCCGCGATACGGCCCGCCTGCTCGGCGGCCGGGCGCAGCGGCACGGAGCCGCCGTCGTACAGCGCGTCCTCGATGTTCACGCCCACCGCGCCCGCCGCGAGCACCGCCCGCGCGGTGTCGCCCACACCCGCGGCGTCCGGCGCGTAGCCGCTCTCGATGTCCGCGCTGGCCGGCACGTCCACCGCGGCGGCGATCCGGGCGACGGCGGCGAGCGCGCTCTCCCGGTCCAGCCGGTCGCCGTCCGGCGCGCCCAGCGCCCAGGCGAGTCCGGCGCTGCTCGTCGCCACCGCCGCCGCCCCGGCCTCCGCCACGATCCGGGCGCTCACCGTGTCCCAGGCGTTCGGCAGGACGAGCGGCCGGCCGGGCACGTGCAGGGCCCGGAAGGCGAGCGCGGTCGCGCGGAGCCGGTCCGTGTCTCCCGGGGGCCGGAGCCGGTCCGGGGTCGTCGGGGGCCGGAGCCGGTCCGGGGTCGTCGTGAGCGGTTCGGTGTTCGTCATGGGGACGAGCAAACACCGGCCCGGCGCGGTGCGCTGGCAGGAATCCGACAGGGACGTGCGGGCCCGGCGCGGCCTCCGGGAGCGGCGGTGCACGGGCCGCCGGGCACCGGACCCGGGGGCGAAGGGCGGGCCCCGGCTGCCGGGGGAGGCGGGCGGCTCAGCCTCCGGTCGTTGCCGCCGTGGTCGAGGCGGTCGTCGCGGCCACCACGACCGCGGTCCTGACCTCCTGGATGACCTTCTTCAGGGCCGGGGCCGCCGCGCCGCCGCGCTCGGTGAGTTCGCCGATACGGGCCTTGTACAGCCTGCGCTCCTTGGCGGAGGCGACGGTACGCAGCTCGGCCGCGGTCGCGAGGGCGACCAGGGCTGCGTCGCGGTCCCCGATCTCGGCGACCGGCACCGGCCCCTCCAGGACCGCTCGCGCCTCGGCGCGGAGCGCGTCCACGACGGGCACCCGGTCCAGCGTGTAGTCGACGGAGGGGAAGAGGCCGAGGACCCGCTTCTTCTCCGCCCGCAGATACCCCTCGGCGGCGAGCTGGGCCCGCAGGGCGTCCAGGGTGACCCGGGCGCGCAGCGTGACCCAGGCCTTCCACTTGCGGGGCCGGGACTCCGCGACGAGTTCCAGCAGCCCGTCGAGGACCAGGTCACCGGTGCGGGAGTCGGGGTCCACCGGGGTGACGATGCCGTCGTCGTCCACGAGCAGACCGCGCTGGGCCAGCTCGGTGAGGGCACCGGCGCGCACCAGATGGTGGAGGTGGCTCGACCCGGTGAGCCTGGGTTTCGAGGTGTCCCAGGCCAGGAGGTAGAGCCGGGCGGGCAGCGAGAGCGGGCCGTGCGGCACGGGATCTCCTTAGGGTCGTCGGGGCCACGTTAATCCTTTGACAGCCCCCGGGGCCGTCCGTAGCGTGGACATCGCTTCTGTTGCCGTCGAATGGAGAAGGACGTTGCTCGTCTGAGGTCTGAGACACCGCGTCACACACAGCCGGTTCTGTCCGGCCATCCGTGTGCGCAGCGTGCGACCTCGGCATTCGAGCCGTCCTCTGGCGCAGGGCCTGGGCCTTTCCTCCCGCTCCCCTCCGTACTGGACCGTCGTCGCCTCGCGGTGTCCCGAAACGCGTACCCCCGACCGTTTCCAGCAACCGTGAGGCCCTCGTGTCAACCTCCCCCACCTCCATCACCTGTACGTCCCTGTCCTTCGCCTGGCCGGACGGCACCGACGTCTTCGACGGCCTCCAGGTCGCGTTCGGCCCCGGCAGAACCGGCCTCGTCGGGGCCAACGGATCGGGAAAATCAACCCTGTTGAAGCTGATCGCCGGACAGCTCAGCCCCGCCGAGGGCACCGTCCGGGTAGCGGGCGAGATCGGCCATCTGCCGCAGAACGTCACCCTGGACACGGCCCTGCGGGTCGACCAGGCGCTCGGGATCGCCGAGCGGCGGGCCGCCCTGCACGCGATCGAGTCGGGCGACGCCGCCGAGGAGCACTTCGAGGCCGTCGGCGACGACTGGGACGTGGAGGAGCGGGCCCGCGCCACCCTCGGTGAACTCGGTCTCGGCCACATCGACCTGGACCGCACGATCGGCGAGGTGTCCGGCGGCGAGTCGGTGCTGCTGCGGCTGGCCGCGCTGCTGCTGCGCCGCCCGGACGTGCTCCTCCTCGACGAACCCACCAACAACCTCGACCTGTACGCGCGGCAGCGGCTGTACGCGGCAGTGGAGGCCTGGCCCGGGGTCATGGTCGTGGTCAGCCACGATTGCGAACTCCTGGACCTGGTCGACCAGATCGCCGACCTGCACTCGGGCGAGGTCACCTGGTACGGCGGGAACTTCTCGGCGTACGAACAGGCCCTCGCCGGCGAACAGGAGGCGGCCGAGCGCATGGTGCGCGTCGCCGAGTCCGACCTGAAGAAGCAGAAGCGTGAACTGGTCGACGCACAGGTCAAGTTGGCCCGGCGCAAACGGTACGGGCAGAAGATGAACGACCAGAAGCGCGAGCCGAAGATCGTCATGGGGGCGCGCAAGCGGGCGGCGCAGGAGTCCGCGGGCAAGCACCGCATCCTGCACGAGGAGCGGCTCAGCGAGGCGAAGGAGCGGCTGGACGAGGCGGTGGAGGCGGTACGGGACGACGACGAGATCCGCGTCGACCTGCCGCACACGGCCGTACCCCCGGGGCGCAAGGTCCTGACGCTCGAAAAGCTGGAGCTGCGGTACGGCGCGCGGGTGGACGGCCTGTTCGATCTGCGCGGCCCGGAGCGGATCGCGCTGACCGGGCGCAACGGAGCGGGCAAGACGACGCTGCTGCGCACGATCGCCGGGGAACTGGACGCCGTGTCCGGTCACGCCGACGCCCATGTGCCCCTGCGGTTCCTCCCGCAGCGCCTCGACGTGCTCGACGACGAGCTGACCGTCGCCGAGAACGTCGCCCGGTACGCGCCCACCGCCACCAACAACCGCGTCCGGGCCCGGCTCGCCCGCTTCCTGTTCAAGGGCGCGAAGGCCGACCAGCCGGCGGCGACGCTCTCCGGCGGCGAACGCTTCCGGGCGGCGCTCGCGGCCCTGATGCTCGCCGAGCCCGCGCCGCAACTGCTGATGCTCGACGAGCCGACGAACAACCTCGACATGGCGAGCGTCCGCCAGCTCACCACCGCCCTGGAGTCCTACGAGGGGGCGCTGATCGTCGCGAGCCATGACATGCCGTTCCTGGAGTCGATCGGCATCACGCGCCGGCTGCTGCTGGAAGGAGGAGAACTGAAAGAAATCGCGCCGGAAACTGTCGGGTATCCCTTCTAGTGCGGATGACGGGGGCGCCTAGCGTCGGACGGGACGGCGCCCCACGTGCGGCGGGGGGCTTGCGCGCGCTCCGGGCACGCCGCACGCGGCGCGCCGGCTGCCCCCTGCCGAATCGGAGTTCCGCCTGTGCCCAGCCGTACCGCCCTCGTACGCCGTCCCGGCCCCCGCCTCGCCGAGGGACTGGTGACCCACATCGAGCGCACCCCGTCGACCTCGGCCGGGCGGTCGAGCAGTGGGAGGCGTACGTCGAGGCGCTGCGGGCGCACGGCTGGCGGACCGTCGAGGTCGACGCGGCCGACGACTGCCCGGACGCGGTGTTCGTGGAGGACGCCGTCGTCGTCTTCCGCAACGTGGCCCTGCTCGCCCGTTCCGGCGCCGGGTCCCGGCGCGGCGAGAGCGCCGCGGTCGAGGAGGCCGTGACCCGCCTCGGCTGCTCGGTGAACCGGATCCGGGAACCGGGCACCCTCGACGGCGGAGACGTCCTGAAGGTCGGCGACACGGTCTACGTGGGCCGGGGCGGGCGGACCGACGCGGCCGGCGTCCGGCAGCTCCGGGCCGTCTTCGAGCCGCTCGGGGCGCGGGTCGTGGCCGTCCCGGTGAGCACGGTGCTCCATCTGAAGTCGGCGGTCACCGCGCTGCCCGACGGAACCGTGATCGGATATCCGCCGCTCGTGGACTCCCCCGGCCTCTTTCCGCGTTTCCTGTCGGTGCCGGAGGAGTCCGGGGCGCATGTGGTGCTGCTGGGCGGCGGCCGGCTGCTGATGGCGCGGAGCGCCCCGCGGACCGCCGAACTGCTCGCCGGTCTCGGCCACGAACCGGTCCTGGTGGACATCGGCGAGTTCGAAAAGCTCGAAGGCTGTGTGACGTGTCTCTCGGTCCGGCTCCGGGAGCTGCACGCCTGACCGAGTGACCGAGCCGCTCGCGGGTACCCGTCGACCTGCGCTTCCCGAGTGCTTCGTGTGCGCTGCGCTGCGCTTCCGGAGGGCTCCGGGGAGTGAGCGATCATGCCGGAAACCGTGCTGATCAGCGGTCTTTACGGAGTTCTTAACCTACGGCAACGTAACCTACGGATACGTAGCCTACGATGCCGTAGGTTGGCTTCACCGCTCGTATGCAGTCCCCGTCCCCCTGGAGCAACCGTGACGATCACTTCCCCTCACCTCAGCAGTCCGTCAGCCGCCTGGACCGACGCACGCCTGCTGTACGCGTTGGAGGAAGTGGTCGAGACGGAGCTGAACCGCCACCTGAAGGTGGCCAAGGACTGGATGCCGCACGAGTACGTGCCGTTCAGCGACGCCCGTAACTTCCCCGGACTCTTCGAGGACGGCGAGGCCTGGGACAAGGAGCAGTCCAAGGTCACGGAGATCGGCCGCATCGCGCTGGTCGTCAACCTCCTGACCGAGGACAACCTGCCGAGCTACCACCACGAGATCGCGTCCCTCTTCGGCCGTGACGGCGCCTGGGGCACCTGGGTGCACCGCTGGACCGCGGAGGAGGGCCGGCACGGCATCGTGATGCGCGACTATCTGCTGGCCTCGCGCGCCGTGGACCCGGACAAGCTCGAGGCGTTCCGTATGCAGCACATGAGCGAGGGCTTCGAGTCGGACAACCGCCACTCGATGCTGCACTCCGTGGCGTACGTCGCGTTCCAGGAGCTGGCGACCCGTATCTCGCACCGCAACACCGGCCACCAGTCGGGCGACCCGGTCTGCGACCGCATGCTGGCCCGCATCGCGACCGACGAGAACCTGCACATGGTGTTCTACCGCAACCTGCTGAAGGCCGCGTTCGAACTCGCCCCCGACCTGACCATGCAGGCCGTGCGTGACGTCGTCGTCAACTTCCGGATGCCCGGTCACGGCATGCCCGGCTTCGAGCGGATGGCCGCGCAGATGGCCATCGGCGAGGTCTACAACATGCGGATCCACCACGACGACGTGCTCCAGCCGGTGCTGCGCCACCTGAAGGTGCTGGAGATCGAGGGCCTGGGCCCCGAGGGTCTCCAGGCGCAGGAGGAACTCGGCTTCTTCATGGGCGGCTTGGACGCGGAGGCGTCGAAGTTCGACGAGAAGCTCGCGGCCCGCAAGGCCCGCATGGCGGCGCGCGCCAACGCGTAGGCGCGTATCGCGCCCGGCCCCCGTTGCCCGTCCCCGCCTCGCGCGGGGGCGGACGACGGGGGCTCTCGCGTGTCAGGGGCGTCAACGAGCGGGGCGGGTCCGGTCATTCGCGGGCGCGGCGCAGGCCGAGGCGCTCCTTCTCGGAGAGGCCTCCCCACACGCCGAAGCGTTCGTCGTTGCTCAGCGCGTAGTCGAGGCACGCGGTCCGCATGTCGCACATCCCGCAGATGCGCTTCGCCTCGCGCACCGAACTGCCGGGCTCGGGAAAGAAGAAGTCCGCCCCCGTCTGCGCGCACAGCGCCTGCTGCTGCCAGGCGATGTCGGCCGGAGTGATCGTTTCCAAAGACATGGTCAGGATCGTGCCCCGGCGCGAAAAACGTTCGATCAACGCGGGATCAACGCGGTGTTCCGACGCCTCCGGCGGCCCCGATGATGGCCCCACGGGACGGCCCGGGGCACGGCGGCGCGCGGAGAAGGCCGAAAACCCCGCGGACCCGCCCGGCGACCGAGCGTGCGCAGGCCCGTGCCGCCGGGCCGGGACGCGCGTCCCGGCCGCGATTGTCAGTGGGCGGTGGAAGACTCGGCGGCAAAGGCAACGGGACCCCTCAAAGGAGGGCAATGATGCTCACCACCCGTTTCGTGAACGGCTCGCCGAACTGGCTGGATGTCGGCACATCCGACCTCGACGGAGCCATCTCCTTCTACGGGGCCCTGTTCGGCTGGCGTTTCCAGTCGGCGGGGCCCGACGGCGGCGGCTACGGCTTCTTCCAGCTCGACGGGAAGACCGTGGCCGGCGGCGTGCGGATCACCGCGGACCAGGGCCCGCCGTCCTGGACCGTGTACTTCCAGAGCGCGGACGCCGAGTCCACGGCGGAGGCGGCCGGCCAGGCCAAGGGCGCCGTGCTGGTGCCGCCCACCGCCGTGCTGGACAAGGGCCACATGGCGGTGCTGGCCGACGAGGCGGGCGTGCCGTTCGGCGTCTGGCAGCCGGGCCGGAGGAAGGGCCTGGATCTCGCGACGGACCCGGGCTCGCTGCGCTGGGTCGAGCTGTACACCCCGGACGTCGCGGCGGCGGCCGCGTTCTACAACGCGGTGTTCGGCTGGGAGACTTCGGCGGTCCCCTTCCCCGGCGGCGTCTACACCTGCATCAACCCGGCCGGTACGGAGGCGGAGGACATGTTCGGCGGTGTGGTCCCGCTCGCCGACGACCCGGTCGAGGCCGGTTCCGGCGCGTACTGGCTGCCGTACATCGAGGTCGCGGACGTGGACGCCGTGGTCGCGCAGGCGCGGGAACTCGGGGGTACGGTGCGGATGCCCGCGATGGACATGGAGGGCGTGGGCCGCACGGCCAGGCTCGCCGACCCGTACGGGGCGCGCTTCGCGGTGATCAGAAGCGCGCAACAGGGCTGAGTTTCCCGGCCGGAACGGCCGGGGACCGGGATGACCGGGGACCGGGATGGCCGGGGACCGGGATGGCCGGAGGGACCCGGCGGCCCGGGGCGCGGCGATGCGGTGGGGCGGCGATGCGGTGGGGCGGCCCCGCAGTACACCCCGGCCGCCCTCGATCGCTCCCGACGTCAGGTGTCCGAAGGCGGGGCCGGGTGTCGACGGCTTGGCGCCCGAGGGCAGGAGCGGGGTACCCGCGACCGACTGCCGGCGCCGGATGCCCGACGGCCGTCCACCGGACGCCATCGGCCTGACGCCGGACGGCGGACGCCGGATGCCGCCCGGCGTCCGCCGTCAGGCGTACACCGTCCCCCGCCCGGACGCTACGCCGAGCCCCGTACCACCACCGTCGTCGGCAGGACCACGCCGGAGCGTTCGGGGTCGGGGGTCGCCGTGCCGGTGCCGCCCTCCAGGCCGCGGATCAGCAGCCGCGCCATCAACCGGCCCATCTCCTCTATGTCCTGACGGACCGTCGTGAGCGGTGGGTCGGTCTGCTCGGCGATCGGCAGCATGTCGTCGAAGCCGATCACCGCCACGTCCTCGGGGACCCGGCGGCCCGCCTCGCGCAGGACGCGCAGCACACCGAGGGCGGAGAGGTCGTTCGCCACGAACACGGCGTCCACGTCGGGGCGCCGCTCCAGCAGCTCCCGCATCGCGCGTTCGCCGCCGGCCGGGGTGAAGTCGCCCCGCGCCACGAGCGCCGGGTCGACATCGCCCATGACGTCCCGGAAGCCGTCGAGACGGTCGACCGCGGAGGTCTGGTCGAGGGCGCCGGTGATGTGGGCGATACGGGTGCGCCCGAGTCCGACGAGGTGGCGGACTGCCTCGCGGGCACCGCCCCGGTTGTCGCAGTCGACGTACACGGAGTCGCGCGGGCCCTCGCCCCATTCGGGCCGCCCGCCGAACACGGTGGGCACGCCCGCGCCGTGGATCAGGCCGGGCAGCGGGTCGTCGAGGTGCAGCGAGAAGACGAGCGCCCCGTCGACATGGCCGCCGGCGAGATAGCGGGCGACGCGCGCGTGGTCGTCGCGGCCCTCCGTGAGCAGCAGTACGAGCTGGGAGTCGTGCGCCGTCAGTTCCTTGCTGATGCCGCGGAGCTGGTGGGCGAAGAAGGGGTCGGCGAAGACCCGGGTCTCCGGTTCGGCGATCACGACGGCCACGGCGTCGTGGCGCCGGGTGACCAGGCTGCGCGCGGCCTGGTTGGGCACGTAGCCGAGTTCCTCGACGGCCCGGCGCACCCGCTCGGCCAGCGGTTCGCGTACTCCGTCGCCGCCGTTCACGACCCGGGACACGGTGGCCCGGGAGACCCCGGCTCGCGCGGCCACGGCCTCCAGCGTGGGGCGCGACACGGTCTCGGTCATGCGGGGCACCTCCTCGGCGAATGCGGCCAGGATAGCCGCGCCGCCGTATGCGGGTGTGGAGCGGAGGTGTCGCACGGATCACCGTGAACCCCCGCGCGTGGAGCGGGCGTTCGACGGCGGCGGCCGAGGGCGGGCGCCCCGGTCGGCCGGGCGGCTCGCGTGGGCGACTCGCGTGGGTGGCTCGCGTGGGTGGCTCGCGTGGGTGGCTCGCGTGGGCGACTCGGGTCGGTGGCTCGCGTGGGCGACTCGGGTGGTGGGCGACTCGGGTAGGAGGGACGGCGCCGTTCAGGCGCCCGGCGATTCCGCGTCCTCGTGCCGGGCCCGGCTCGGCTGGACCCGCTTGGGCTCGCCGGGCATCTTCGGGTACTCGGGCGGATACGGGAGATCGCCGAGGCCGTGGTCGTGCTCGTCACGGCTGGCGAGTTCCAGCAGGGCCTCCAGCGAGAAGGCGTGGTCGTCCATGTCGGCGTGTACGTCGCCGAGTTCGGCGAAGCGGGCCGGCATCGTCGCCAGGTCGAAGTCGCGCGGCCGGGCGTCCTCCACCTCGTCCCAGCGCAGCGGCGCGGAGACGGGCGCGTGCGGCCGGGGCCGTACGGAGTAGGCGGAGGCGATGGTGCGGTCCCGCGCGGTCTGGTTGTAGTCCACGAAGATCTTCTCGCCCCGCTCCTCCTTCCACCAGGCGGTGGTGACGTGGTCGGGCATCCGGCGTTCGAGTTCGCGTCCGACGGCGATGGCGGCCCGGCGTACCTGCGTGAAGGTCCAGCGCGGCTGGATCGGCACGAAGACGTGCAGGCCCCGGCCTCCTGAGGTCTTGGGCCAGCCGCGCAGCCCGCCGTACTCGTGGAGGACCTCGCGCAGCTCGTGGGCGGCGCGCACGGCGTCCTCGTAGTCGGTGCCGGGCTGCGGGTCGAGGTCGATGCGCAGTTCGTCCGGCCGGTCGACGTCGTCGCGGCGCACCGGCCAGGGGTGGAAGGTGAGCGTGCCGAACTGCGCGGCCCACAGCACGGCGGCCGGTTCGGTCGGGCACATCTCGTCGGCGCTGCGACCGCTGGGGAAGGTGATGTGGGCGGTCGGAATCCAGTCGGGCATGTTCTTGGGCGCCCGCTTCTGGAAGAAGGACTCGCCCGCCACTCCGTCGGGGTAGCGCTCCAGCGTGGTGGGGCGGTTGCGCAGGGCGCGCAGGATGCCGTCGCCGACGGCCAGGTAGTACTGGGCGAGGTCCAGCTTCGTGAAGCCGCGCTCCGGGAAGAAGATCTTGCCGGGACTGGACAGACGTACGGTCCTGCCGGCTGCCTCGAGTTCCACCGCATCGCCCATGCGAGCCACGGTAGGCGCAGTGCCGGGGCCGCGCACACCGGGCGGACGGCCCCGGTTGCGCGGAGAATCGGAGCATGGACCTGCCGGTGATGCCGCCCGTGAAGCCGATGCTCGCCAAGTCCGTGGCGAAGATCCCCCCGGACATGCACTACGAGGCGAAGTGGGACGGGTTCCGGGCCCTGGTGTACCGGGACGGCGGCGAGCTGGAGCTGGGCAGCCGCACCGGGAAGCCGCTGACCAGGTATTTCCCGGAGCTGGTCGCGGCGCTCCTCGACCGGTTGCCCGAGCGCTGCGTGATGGACGGCGAGATCGTGATCGCCCGGGATGGGCGGCTGGACTTCGACGCGCTCACCGAGCGGATCCACCCGGCGGACTCGCGGGTGCGGACGCTCGCCGAGCGGACCCCGGCCTCCTTCGTGGCGTTCGACCTGCTGGCCCTCGGCGACGAGTCGCTGCTCGGCGTCCCGCTGGCCGACCGGCGCGCGCTGCTGGTGACGGCGCTGTCGGGGGTGACCGCGCCGGTGCACCTGGCGCCGGCGACGACGGACCGGGCGGTGGCGGAGCGGTGGTTCGAGCAGTACGAGGGCGCGGGACTCGACGGGGTGGTCGCCAAGCCCCTCACGCTGCCGTATCTGCCGGACGAACGCGCCATGTTCAAGATCAAGCACGAGCGGACGGCGGATGTCGTCGTGGCCGGGTACCGCATCCACAAGAGCGGCCCGGTCGTGGGGTCGCTGCTGCTCGGCCTGTACGACGACCGGGGCACGCTCCAGCACGTCGGCGTGAGCGCGGCGTTCACCATGAAGCGGCGCGCGGAGCTGGTGGAGGAACTGGAGCCGCTGCGGCTGGCGGACGTCTCGGAGCATCCGTGGGCGGCCTGGGCCGAGGAGTCGGCGCACGAGTCGGCGCGGCTGCCGGGCGCGCCGAGCAGATGGTCGGCGAAGAAGGACCTGTCATGGGTGCCGGTCAGACCCGAACGGGTGGCGGAGGTGGCGTACGACCACATGGAGAACGGGGCACGGTTCCGGCACACCGCGCGGTTCCGCCGGTGGCGCCCGGACCGGACCGCGCGGAGCTGTACGTACGGACAACTGGAGGAGCCGGTGGGCTACGACCTGGCGGAGATCTTCGGGGCGCGGGACTGACCCCGGAGCACGGAACGGCGGCCTCCGCGGTTCCGGTTCACCCTCCCCCGGCATCTCGCTGAGCCGATCAGCCCAGTCGACGAGCGCAATCAGAAACGATCGGGTACTGCAACCGATGAACTGATGAACGCACAATCGATGGCACGGGACGGGTGGCACGGTGGGCATGCGAGAGATGGCGCGGGCGCGGCGCGGCGCGTGGACGGCGGCACTGCTGGCCGGCGCGGTGGCGGGCTCCCTGATGACGGGCTGCACCGCGGGGAGCGGCAAGGGCGGCGGGCCCACCGACGACGGCCGGGCCAGGGTGCCGAGCGCCCGCCCGAGCGACAGCGCGAGCGCCACGGCGAGCGCCGGCTCCGTCCTCGCGGTGAAGATCGACAACGTGGCCGCGGCCCGCCCGCAGACCGGTCTGGACGCGGCGGACGTGGTGTACGCGGAACAGGTCGAGGGCGGTCTCAGCCGGCTGATGGCGGTCTTCGCGAGCACCTTCCCGCAGGCCGTCGGACCGGTGCGCAGCGCCCGCGAGTCGGATCTGGAGCTGCTGAGACAGTTCGACGAGCCGACCCTCGCCTTCTCGGGGGCCCAGCGCAAGCTGCTGCCGCTGATCGACAAGGCGCCGCTGCACCCGCAGCTCCCGGGCAAGGTGCCGGACGCCTGGTACCGGGGCAACGACAAGGCGGCGCCGCACAACCTCTATCTGCGGCCACGGCGGCTGGTCGGGGACGCGCCGGGCGCCGCCGCGCTGAGCACGGGCTTCCACTTCGGCCCCGCGCCCGCCGGGGGCACCGCGCAGGCCTCCCGCACGGTGAGGTTCCCGTCGGCCCGGTTCACGTTCACCTGGTCCGCCGAGCGCGAGCGCTGGACGGTGGCCATGGACGGCACGCCGACCGTGACCACGGAGGGCAGACCGGTGGCGCCGGCGACGGTGGTCGTCCAGTACGTCAAGGTGCGCAAGTCCGAGTACCACGACGTCCTCGGCAACAACTCGCCGTACACCGAGTCGGTCGGCACGGGGACGGCGACGGTACTGCGCGACGGCCGGGCCTACGACGCCGACTGGAAGCGGTCCGACGCGTCGGACGGCACGGAGTTCACGACGCGGGACGGGGCGCCGATGAACTTCGCCCGGGGGCAGGTCTGGGTGGTCTTCGCCAAGGCGTGAGGCGGGAGGCGTGCCGCGGCAGGTGTGCGGCGGCAGGTGTGCGGCGGCAGGCGTGCGGCGGCGGCGGGCGGTGCCCGTGGCGAGGTGTGCCGGAACTCGGCCTACAGGCCCGCCAGTGCCTGTTCCGCCTTGGCCACCAGTCCGTCGGCGCCGCAGGTACGGGCGAGCGTCAGGCCCTTGTTCAGTTCCGGCACCGAGCGGGAGAGGATGCCGTACTCGATCCGGGCCGCCGCGTGCTCGTACTGGCAGGGTGAGGACTCCAGATACGTGACCGCCTGCGCGGCGAGCCGGACCGCGCGCTGCCCGGTCTCCAGGCCGGCGGCGCAGCGCAGGGCCTCGCCGATCGCCGTGTCGGTGCCGAACCGCTCGGCCTGCCGGCGCGCCTCGGTCGCGAGGGCGGCGGCACGGGACGGGTCCTCCGCGGCGAGCGCCCGGGCGAGGTCGACGGCCCAGGGCGCGAGCACCGTGTTGTGGTGACCGCGCGCGGTGGCCGCCTTCTCCGCCGCCTCCAGTTCGTTGACGCCTTCCTTGGTGCGGCCGAGGGCGAGGAGCAGCCGGCCGCGGACGGAACGGGTGTCCGGGAGGACGATCGTGGAGGGGTAAGGCGGTGCGAAGCCGTAGCGTTCGGCGATCTCGGCGGCCTGATCGACATGGCCCCGGGCAAGCAGGGTGTCGATGAGTCCGCAGGTCGCCGACCAGTACAGCGGCAGTCCGCGGCCGACGCGCTCCGCGAGGCGCAGGGACTCGCGCTGGTAGTGCTCGGCGTCGGCCAGACGGCCCCGGCGGCGGTGGGCGAGTCCGAGGTAGGCGTTGGCCAGGGACTGGTGGCCGCCGCTCCAGTCGGCCTTCACATACGCGTGCAGGGCTTCGCTGAACAGGCTCTCGGCCCGGTCGAGCCGGTCGGCGTAGGCGTACGCGCTGCCCAGCATCAGCAGGAGTTCGACGCCCCACTCGGTGTCGGTCCAGCCGAGTCCGGGTGCGAGCCGGCCGTTGACGAGGGCGCGGTCGCAGAGTTCGACCACCTCCTCGGCGTTCTCGCCGCGGGTCATCGCGTCGAAGCCGCGCAGTATGAGCACGGCGCGCTCGGAGTTGTCGCGGCCGGTGCAGATCGCGGCGAGTTCGGCGAGACCGCTGGAGTGCCCCGCGCGCTCCTCGCCCGCGTGGATGCCCTCCCACATGTAGTGCACGGCCTGGAGCCGCATCCGGGCGGGCCCCGGTGTCAGCCGCTCCACCTCGGCGTCGACCGTGCGGACGGCCTCGTCCAGCTGGTTGTTGTGCATGAGCGCCTGGGACAGCCGGAAGACGGCGTCCACGCGGACGGTGTCCTCCAGCCCTGGCCGGTCGAGCGCGGCGCGCAGGTGGCCGATGGTCGTGGACGGCGCGGTCAGCAGGGTGGCGCAGCCCAGTTCGTAGAGCAGGAGCGCGTGCACCTCGGGCAGCGGCGGCTCCCGCAACGCCCGCTCCAGACAGCGGCGGGCGGCGTCCGGGGCGCCGACGGCGAGATGTTCGCGGGCGGCCTCGCGCATCTGCTCGACCAGTTCGGGATCGTCGTCCGGGTGCACTTCGAGGAGGTGACGGGAGGCCGCCGCCGCGCCGCGTCCCGACTCGGTGACCGCCCAGGCGGCCTGCCCGTGCATCGCGGTGCGCAGGGCTTCGGGGATCGAGCGGTAGACGGCGGTCGCGATCAGCGGGTGCACGAACTCCAGGTCACCGTCCGGCTCATGGCCGTTGGTGGGCTGAGTGGCCGTCAGGATGCGTGCGGCACTGAGGAGTTCGGCGCACTGGCGGGCCTCTTCCTCGGGAATTCCGGCGAGTTGGCCGGCGAGGTCGATGGAGATGCCGGTGCCGAGGATGGCGGCGGCCCAGGCAAAGCGGGTGGCGTCGATACCGAGGGTTTCGAGGCGGGCGACGAGTCCGCGCCCGCGCGCCGAGCGGTTCAGGGCGCGCAGTTCGGCGGCGGAGCCCTCGGCCGGTTCGAGTTCGCTGTCCTGGACCTTGGCGAGCAGTTCGACGGTCTCGTAGGGGTTGCCGCCGGTGACCGCCCAGACCTCGCGGCAGAACGGGTCGTCCGCGTGCTCGCCGAGTGTGGCGCGGGTGAGGCCTTCGGTCGCGCCCGGGGTGAGCGCGCTGAGCGTGGAGATCGGCAGGGCCGCGGCGGTGACGGCGTCGAGCAGCCGGGCGCTCTCACCGGTGACCCCGCCGGGCCTGCGGGCGACCACGACGAGGACGGCCAGGTCGTCGAGGCGCTCGGTGAACGCGGCGAGCCAGCGCAGGGTTTCCTGGTCGGCCCAGTGCGCGTCGTCGATGAGCAGCACGAGCGGCCAGTCGCGCTTGGCGAGCCGCCGCACCGCGACGACCAGGCCGTCGCAGACGCCCTGCGGATCGGGCTGCCGGTCGCCCGGTTCGACTATGCCGAGAGCGGGACCGGCGATGTCGTACCAGTCGCCGAGGTACTCGCGCGCCTCCTCCGGCAGCAGCGAGACGAGGGCGGGCTGAAGCAACTGCCGTACGACGTGGAAGGGGACGGACGTGACGGTCTCGCCGCCGCGCGCCGACCACACCGAGCAGCCGTTGCGCTCCGCGATCCGGCGCGCCTCGGCGAGCAGCGCCGTCTTGCCGAGGCCCGCGTCACCGCTGAGGACGAGCAGGCTGCCCGAGGTCGCGGAGTCCGCGCCCAGTGCGGTGATCGCCGCTTCGAGGGTGGCGATCTCCTCGTCGCGCTCCCACAGGGAGGCCGAGGCGCCCGCTCCGGGCCGTACCTCCGTCATCCCGCTACCTCCCCAGGTCGCCCAAACGACGTACAGGGAACGAGCGTAGCCGCCCGGGAGCCGCTGTGGTGGAGGGACCTGGCAGCAGTTGCCGAGACGGGTGACGGCGATGTATGGGGGCGACGCGCCGGGGTCCGCGACGAGCGTCCCGAAAGCCGCCGGCTCCTCGGCGGCCCGAGAAGTGCCGCCGTCCCGAAAGCCGCCGACTCCTCGGCCGCCCGAGAAGTGCCGCCGGCTTCGACCGTGGTTCGGGGGCTTCCTCTTTGAACCGGCGGAGGCTTCCACCCTGAGCCGACGGGCCCTTCACCCCCGCTCGGCGGGTCTTCCCCTCCGGCTCGGCGGGTCTTCCCCTCCCGCTCGGGGAACCTTTGTCTCCCGCTCGGCGGGCTTTTGTCTCTGGCCCGGCGGGCGCCGGGGGAACCCTCTCATCCGCCTTTCACCCGCGGCTCATACGGTGGGGCCATGACGCAGGTGACTCCCCCCGGCTGGTATCCCGACCCCGGGCAGACAAATGACGCTCCCGCCACCGAGCGCTGGTGGGACGGTAAGGCATGGACGGACCAGGTCCGTCCCGTCGGGTCGGCCGGCGCCTGGGGCCCTCCGGCGCAGCCGCCGGGCTTCGGACCGTATCCGCCGACCGCATCCGCTCCCCGGCGGCGCGGGGTACGTACCGCCATAGCCGTCGTCGCGGCGCTCGCGGTTCTCGGGGCGATCGGCGGCGGCGTGTACGCCCTCACCAAGGACGACGGCGGCGGCGGTTCCGCTTCCCGGGTCCCGGGTGGACCGGGCGGGCCCGACGGGCAGGGGGGACCGGGCGACGGGCCGAACGGGGACGGAAAGTCCGGCGGTTCCGGTGATTCCGGCGGTCCGGGCGGGGCCCCGGGAGACTCCGGGGGTTCTGACGGTTCGGGGGGATCCGGGGGCTTCGGTGACGAGTCGCCGGCGCCCGGAGAGTCGGGGCAGCCGCGGATCGAGGCCGGTTACGCCACGGACGTCTACAACGGCATCAGCATCCCGGTGCCGGACGGCTGGAGTGGCCGGGACGGCACGGGCACCGCCTCGGTGTCGACCAAGGACACCTACCCGTGCCCCGGCGACACCTCGCAGAAGTGCCAGCGCGGGGGCGCCTATTCGGCTCCCGCCAAGTTGCAGGGCCTGAAGGCGAAGACGCCGGAGGCGGCGGCCAAGGAGGACATCTCCAAGAACGCCGCCGAGTCGTACGGCAAGGGCTACGGCTCGATCACCTCGCACAAGGAGCTGGCGTCCAGGGCGGTCACGGTGGCCGGGCGGAAGGGCTACCTGGTCCGCTGGAAGGTCGTGACGAGCAAGGGCGACGACGGCTACGTGGAGTCGCTGGTCTTCCCCTCCCCGGCCGAACCCGCCTCGCTCGTCGTCGTCCGCTTCGGCGTCGACGTCAGCTCGAAGGCGCCCGAGCAGTCGATGATCGACACGATCACGAAGGGCATCAAGGTGGCCGCGGGGACCGGCGGCGACGGGCAGAACGTCTAGCGGTCCTTCTCCAGACACTCCAGACAGGACCGGCCCGCACCGGCCCGCACCGGCCCGCACCGGCACGCACCGGCACGGGTCGGTCGGTCGGTCGGTCGGTCGGTCGGTCGGTCGGCAACCAAATCGGCCGCCCGGTCGCCCGGCAAACAAATCGGCCGGGTGGAGCGCCCCTCCGCTCAAGGGGAACCCCACCCGGCCGGGGGGTGCGCGCCGCCCCCGTCCCCACGGTGCGGCGCGTGACAGGCCGTCGTCCGGTCATCCCGCGGACGGCGGCCTGGGTCTCAGGTCAGGCCGAGGGCCGGCAGCACGACCGCCTCCACGAACTCTGTGAGATACGACGCGTCCGCGTACGTCCCCTCCAGGAGGGGGCGGACGCGCAGCACGCCGAGTATCTGGGCCGGCACGAAGGGGAGCGCCGGATGGTCGGCGGCGATCTCGCCGCGCTCGATACCCCGGTCGATCATCTTCCGCAGCTCGGCGACCTCGGGCTCGACCAGCGCGTCGCGGAGCGCCTGCTGAAGCTCCTTGTCCTGCATCACGGCGTTGCCGAAGCCCTGGAGGAGTTGGGTGCTGTCCCGTGCCGTGGACCACTCCCCCGCCGCCCGGGCCGCCTCCCGCAGATCGCCGGCGAGCGAGCCGGTGTCGATGCCGGTGAACCGCGGGCAGCGGTTGCTGCGCAGCGCGGCGGCCACGAACTGGGGCTTGGTCTTCCACTGGCGGTAGAGCGTGGACTTGCTGCAGCGGGTGCTGGCGGCGACGCCCTCCATGGTGAGCGCCTCGTAGCCGCATTCACGGATCTGTTCGAGCACGGCGTCGTAGAACTCCTGCTCACGCTCGGGCGTGAGTTTGGAGCGGCGCGAGGCGACGACCGTCTCCGGTCCGTCCGCGGCCTGCGACGTCATGACGCTTCTCCTCGCTGCTTCCGGCTCGTGGGGTGGCGTGCTGCACACACTCTAATCGATACGCCAGTGTACCGGTACGAATCCGTATCGGTACACTGGCGTATCGGTACACTGTCGTATCGATGAGCCTTGGACAGGATCCAGTTCTCCGCACCGGATTCCGAGTGGATCCTGTCCTGGGCTCACCGCGCACCACCCCACGCACGATCGTCAGCAAGGGGGCCGGGGGATGGATTCCCGAACCGAGCCTGCAGATTCCCTGTCCACGTCCGCGTCCGAGTCGGCGCCCGATCCGGAGCCGCCCGACACGGCCACCACCGTGTCCGGGCCCTCCCGCGCGCTCGCGTGGGCGCGCGCCCACGCACCCCGCCCTGGGACGGGCTCGCGGGACACCGCGGCGCGTCCGCCGCTGGTGCGCGAGCTGCTGCTCGTCGTGGGGCTGTTCCTCGTCTACAAGGTCGGCCGGCAGCTGGCGACCGGGCACACCGCGGAGGCGTTCGGCAACGCGCACCGGGTGTGGGACGCGGAACGCGCACTCCACCTGCCGGGCGAGGGCGCCGTGCAGAGCGTCCTGCTGCACAGCGACACCCTGGTGCACATCGCGAACACCTACTACGCGACCGTGCACTTCCCGGCCACCGCGGCCTTCCTGGTCTGGCTGTATCTGCGCCGCCCCGCGCACTACGTGTGGGCGCGCCGCGTCCTGGCGCTGGTCACCGCCGCCGCCCTGGTCGGGCATCTCACGTTCCCGCTCGCGCCGCCGCGGCTGCTCGCGGAGAGCGGACTGCTCGACACCGGGCGGATCTACGGGCCCTCGGTGTACGGCGCGCACCCGGCGGCGGACGCGATGGCGAACCAGTTCGCGGCGATGCCCTCGCTGCACTTCGGCTGGGCGCTGATGGTCGCGATCGGGCTGATCGCGGCGACCCGGTCACGCTGGCGCTGGCTGTGGCTGCTGCATCCGCTGCTGACGCTGACGGTGATCGTGGGCACCGCCAACCACTACTGGCTGGACTCGGCCGTCGCCGCCGCGCTGCTGGGGATCGCGCTGGCCGTGGTCCACGCCCCGCGCCGCACGAGGACGACCGCCCCGCGCGGCCAGGGACACGCACACGCCCGCATCCCCGCGCAGGACCGGCCCGAACTCGTCGGAGCGGGACGATGAACCCGACCCTCGCCGCCATCGTCCTGTCCCTGTTCTCCGCCGTCGCCTACGCCGCCGCGGCCGTCGCCCAGGAACGCCTCGCCGCACGGTCGTCCGGCTCGGGCACCCTGAGCCTGCTCGCCCACGGCGCCTGGTGGTGGTCGGTGGTGCTCAACGCCTCCGCCGCGCTCCTGCACGTCGCCGCCCTCAAATACGGAACGCTCACCCTCGTCCAGCCGCTCGGCGCACTGACCCTGGTGGCCGCCGTCCCCCTCGGCGCGCGGGTCGCCGGCCGGCGCGTCAGCACCGTCGAGTGGCGCGGAACCGCCCTCACCCTCATCGGCCTCGCCGCGCTCCTCGTCACCGCGTCCGGGCCCGCCCCCGACGACGTGCTGAGCCTGCCCCAGGCGGTGGGCGTGGCCGGCACGACCGCCGTGGTCATCGGCGCCCTGTCACGCGGCGCCCGGCCCGGACTGCGGCACGCGACGGCCTCCGGGTTCGCCTCGGGGGTCGCCTCCGCCCTCACCCAGACCGTGACGGTGGCCGCGACGGACCGATCGGAACCGGTACTCAGCGCCCAGGTGATCGTGGTGGCGCTGCTGGTCGCGGTCTTCGCCGCGGGCGGCCTGCTGCTGTCCCAGACCGCCTACCAAGGCGGCCTCGGCGCCCCGCTGGCCGTCGTGACACTCGCCAACCCGCTGGCCGCCGCCGCGATCGGCCTGTCCCTGCTCGGCGAGCGCCTCCAGGGCGGAGCCGCCGGCATCCTGCTCGCCCTCGCCGGAGCGTCCATCGCCGGCTGGGGCGTGGTGACCCTGTCACGCTCGACACCACCACCCGCCCCGGAAACGGCCACGGCCACGGCCACGGCCACCGACACGAACACGGGCACGGGCACGAGCACCGACGCTCTCGGCGCCGACCCGTTGGCGGACGGCGACCATCCCGTCGCCGCGGTGCTGGCCCTGGAACCGGCGACGGCGACATACGAACCCTCGCTGCTGCCCCAGCAGCCCAGCCCGGGACATCTCACGTCCCTGTGACCGAAGCCATCCCGCGTTCTGGTGGGCGGGGGGGTATCTCACACCCCCGACAGGCAGACGGAAGGGCGGTCGCGGAGAGATCCGCGACCGCCCTTTTGTGCGTCCGGGCCGGGGCCCGGTCGGTTCATCCCAGTCCGCGGGAGTCCTGCTTGAGCGCCGTGTCGACGGTCAGCGCCGTCGCGACGACCAGGCTCAGCAGGGGCTCGGGGAGCTGGAAGTGGATCTGCAGGACGTAGTTGTCCGCGGTGGTGAACATGGTCTTGGCGAGACCTTCCCAGGTCTTCGTGATCCGGGCCACCTCGTTGCCTGCGTGGTCGACGATCGCGAAGTTCCAGGCCCGCCAGTTCTCCGCCTTGATCGCCCCGACCTGCTGGCCGTTGACGTTCATCGCGAAGTTGATCTTGCCGATCATGTTCTGCTGGACGATCTCGCCGACGGGCGAACCGTCCGGACGCGCGACGATCACCCGCGACTTGAGGAACTTCGCGGGCCGCGTCAGGAGCAACTGCGGCTGTCCGTGCGCGTCACGGATCTCCAGCTTGTGCGTCATGAACTGGTCGAGGCTGGAGACGAAGCGCAGGATCTTCTTGAGCGCGCTCTGCCCGACCTGGACGACCGAACCGATCAGGTTGCCCTGCTGGTCCATGACCTTGTACTCGTTGGTCAGCTCGATCAGCTTGGCCTTCTGGTTCACCACCAGGACCGGTTCGGTGAACAGGCTGCCGCCGCCGACGCCGCCCCCGGTGACGCCGGCCTGCTGCTGCACCTGACGCTGGACGCGCGGGTCGGCGGCCGGAGCGCCCTGCGGGGCGAACGCCTGCTGAGGCGCCTGGGCCTGCTGCGGAACCTGCTGCGCGGCCGGCGCCTGCTGCTCCGCGTTGGTGTGCTCGGTCCACTGCGAACCGTCCCAGTAACGCAACGTTTTGGGCGTTCCGTTGGGATCCGGGTACCAGCCTGCAGGTGTGTTCGAATGCGTGGTCACCGGGGCACACTACCGTGACATGGCCGGAAACCAACCGGCGGCGGGGTACCCATCAGACGGTGATGAGAGCCGGGTCACTGACACCGGGCCGGCCGTTCTCGACATGTCCGGCGAATCGCCGCAGGAAGCCCGCGTCCGTGTCGGAGGCCACACTCAGGTCGTACCACCGCTTGCTCGCCCGCAGGTCCACCGTGTGCTTCACGGTCGCGCCCGCCGCCACCCGGAAGACCTGCGTCTGACCGCCGTATCCGCTGGTCAGCGTCAGGTTCGCGGCGACCGTCGCCTTGTTGGTGAACGTCAGCTCCACGTTGTCGCCCACATGGCGGGCGGTGATCTCGGGGCCGGCGGTCTTGTTGGCGCCCTTGAAGGTGCGCAGGAAGCCGTTCGGGCCGTGCACGGTGAGGTTGTACGAGCCGCCGGAGTACACCGAGTTCCAGGTGTCGGCGATCGTTTTGCCCGCCTCGGTGGTGTACGTCCAGGGGCCGTCGGTGCGGTTTCCGGACGTGACGAGGAAGGCCGCGCCCGCCTTCGCCCCGGAGCCGAAGGTGAGCGTGAAGGTTCCGGCGGCGGTGTCGGCCGAACCGTCCACGAGGGGCGCGTACTTGAGCGGCCGGGCCGGGCGCGAGCCGCGCTCCTGCTTGGGCAGCGCCGGGTTCGCCGGCGGGGTCGGCACGTAGTCCGGGTGACGGTTGCGGTCCGGCGGCCGGTAGCCGTCGGTGCCGGGCAGCGCGGCCGGCTTGGTGTCCTGCTGCGCGAAGTCGAAGGCGGCGGTCAGGTCGCCGGTGATCGCGCGGCGCCAGGGCGAGATGTTGGGCTCGCGCACTTTGAACCGGGTCTCCATGAAGCGGATGATCGAGGTGTGGTCGAGCGTCTCGGAGCAGACGTAACCGCCCTTGCTCCAGGGCGAGACGACGAGCATCGGCACGCGCTGGCCGAGCCCGTAGGGTCCGGCGGCATAGCTCGCGTCGCCCTTGAAGAGGTCGGGGCCGACGTCGACGGTGGACTTGCCCTGCGCGGCGGACTGCGGCGGGAACGGCGGCACCAAGTGGTCGAAGAAGCCGTCGTTCTCGTCGTAGGTGATGAACAGCGCCGTCTTGCCCCACACCTCGGGGTTGGAGGTGAGCGCGTCGAGAACCTGGGAGATGTACCAGGCGCCGTAGTTCGCGGGCCAGTTGGGGTGCTCGGTGAATGCCTCGGGGGCGGCGATCCAGGAGATCTGCGGCAGCTTGCCGCCCTTCACGTCGGCCCGCAGCCGGTCGAAGAGGCCCTCGCCCTTGCTCGCGTCGGTGCCGGTGCGCGCCTTGTCGTAGAGCGGCTGGCCGGGCTTGGCGTTGCGGTACTGGTTGAAGTAGAGCAGCGAGTTGTCGCCGTAGTTGCCGCGGTAGGCGTCGGAGATCCAGCCCCAGGAGCCGCCTGCGTCGAGGCCGTCGCCGATGTCCTGGTAGATCTTCCAGGAGACCCCGGCGGCCTCCAGGCGTTCGGGGTACGTCGTCCAGCTGTAGCCCGCTTCGGCGTTGCCGAGGACCGGGCCGCCGCCCTTGCCGTCGTTGCCGGTGTACCCGGTCCACATGTAGTAGCGGTTCGGGTCGGTCGAGCCGATGAACGAGCAGTGGTACGCGTCGCAGACGGTGAAGGAGTCGGCCAGCGCGTAGTGGAACGGGATGTCCTGGCGGGTCAGATAGGCCATCGTGGTGGCCGACTTGGCGGGCACCCACTTGTCGTACTTGCCCTTGTTGAAGGCGGTGTGCCCGTCGCTCCAGCCGTGCGGGAGGTCCTGGATGAAGGCCAGGCCGAGGTCGTCAGCCTGGGGGTGGAAGGGGAGCACGTCCTTGGTGCCGTCCGACTGGTACCAGACCGACTTGGTGCCGGTCGTCGTGGCGGGGCGCGGGTCGCCGAAGCCGCGGACGCCCCGCAGTGAGCCGAAATAGTGGTCGAAGGAACGATTCTCCTGCATCAGGACGACGATGTGCTCGACGTCCTCGATCGTGCCGGAACGCTGCAGGGCGGGCAGGGCGGCGGCGCGCTCGATGCTGCTCGAGAGCGCGGTGAACGCCGCTGTGCCACCGGCGAGCTGGAGGAATCGGCGCCGATTCACGTGGGGCATGGGTGAGTGACCTCTCGTCCTGACGGGCCCGTGCGGCCGGTTTTGATGGAACGTGCGCGAAGCGAGTGTTCCAAGAGCACCAAACGTCAGGGAAGGGTCCTGCGGCTCTTGCGTGAAACTCGGAGGTACGCGAGACGAACGGTTCCGGCGGAGCGGTGGGTCCTCCCTCACCGGGGGTACGGTGCGGCCCCCTTGCCCGCGGAGGGTTCGGGCACGTCCACCGGCGGCACGGGGCGCCGGCGGGCTCAGGGCGGGTCGGGCTCAGGGCGGGTCGGGCTCAGCGCGGGTCGGGCTCGCGCAGTTCCCTCAGGACGCGGCGCAGTTGCTCACGCAGCGGGTCCGGGAGGGCCACCCCCTCCGTGGTGGCGACAAGGGCCGCGGCCACGTCCCGCAGCTTCACATTGGAGTGCTGCGACAGGTCCACCAGCGCGCTCCAGGCCTGCTCGCCGGTGCACGGGGCGAGGGCCATCACCATGCCGAGCGCCTGGTCGATCACCGGCCGGCTGAGCAGGGCGCGCGTCAACTGCGCCTTCTCCAGCCGTAGTCGGCGCAGCTCGGCGGCCGGTTCCGGGTCGCGCGCCGTTCCGGCGGCCGGTTCCGGGTCGCGCGGCGATCCGGCGGCCGGTTCCGGGTCACGGGCCGATCCGGCGGCGGGTTCCGGGTCGCGCGCCGATCCGGCGGCCGGCGGCCGGAGCCGGCCTTCCCGGGGGGTGCTCACCGGGTTCACGGCGGTCGCCTCAGCGTCCCCGGTCCCGGCGGTCCTCGCGCCTCCACTGGGCCCGGTGCTGACGGCGGTAGCGCCGGTCCCACCGCTCCTGCCGGTTCCGGCGCTGCCGGTACTCGCGGTACTCGTCGAGGTCGGAACGCGATTCCCTCCCCCAACCACCGCCCCGGTCGCGGCTGTTGCGCGCCAGGCCGAAGACGAGGACGCCCGCGATCAGCCACCAGACGGGGTGGAGGAAACCGAGCGCGAACACGACCACGATGAGTAGGAGCAGAAGGACGAACACGGCGGGCCTTCCCGGGACGGAGCGAAGCGTCACTGCCGGGGGCCGGGGCCTGTCCCAACAGCGTAACCCCGACAAGGGGTTGGGGACAGTGCCGCACGTCAGCCCCCAGCGGCTGCGCGGTTCACGGCAGGCGTGGGGCCGGCGGGGCCGGACGGTGAGGCGGCCAAGCGGTCCGGCGGTCGCCTGATGCCTCTGTCGCGTAAGGCGTTCGAGCGTCCGGGCAATCACGCGATGCCTGTCCCACGTATGACGGTCAGGCGGTCACGCGATGCCCGTGCCGCGGACGAGCAGCAGTGTCACGTCGATCGCGGCGACGGCGACCGCCGCCGCGAACGCGGCCCGTTCGCGGCGGCGCCCGAGCACCGTCCCCGCCACCGCCGCCGACGCGGCCGACCCGAGCGCCGCGAGTCCAGCGGCTCCGGGCGGTCCCGAGGGCCCCAGCACCAGCGCGGCGGAGGCGGCGACCAGCGGCACCGGCAGCAGCAGCCGGGCGCGGTCGGGGCCGAGGCGCTGCGGCCATCCCCGGACGCCCAGCGCCAGATCGGCGCGGATGTCCGGCAGTACGTCACCCAGGTGGGCGCCGATCCCCAGCAGCGCCCCGGCGGTGACGGCCCACCAGGCGGGCCAGGGCCGGTCCGGCAGTCCCAGCGCGACGAAGGCCGGAAGCGCCGCGAACCCCGTCGCGTACGGCAGCCAGGACCATACGGTCGACTTCAGGCGCAGGTCGTACGCCCACGCCGCCGCGACGCCGGTCAGATGGACCGTGCCGGCGAGCAGGCCGCACGCGAACGACAGCGGCACGCAGAGCGCGAGGGCCGTGTACGCGGCGGCCCACACCTCCGTCACCCGGACGGTGCCGTCGACGACGGGTTTGCCGTGCCGGCCGGCGGCGAGGTCGCGGCGCGCGTCGAACGCGTCGTTGCACCAGCCGACGGACAACTGGCCGGTCAGCGCGGCGAGGGCGGTCAGTACGCAGCGTGCCGCGCTCTGTCCCGCCGTGGCGGCGAGCGCGGTCGTCAGCGCGGTGACCGCGACGACCGGCCCGGGGTGACAGGACCCGGCCAGACCGGCCGCCCGGCCGGCCCACCGCGCCTCCGGGCGGCCCGCTGTCGACTGCCCGGGAGTACCCACGCGGCCGATCGTAGGCGCGCCGGCCCCGCCCGGACCGCATCCGCGCCGCCCGGGCCGGGAGCGGACGCGCGCCGGAGACCTGTGGAGCGGGCTCGGCTGCCGTGATCGGCCCGTCGATGCGAACGCCCGTGCGCGCCGCCGGACGGGCGATCCCTGGTGGCGATGTTCCCGTCCGGGGAAAGGTGCTGGGCAACCACCCCCAGCAGTCGGTCACCGGACGGGAACCTCATGACGCGGATCGCCGCCGTTCACGGCGCCCTCGCAGCGCACCGTCACACCCAGTCCGAGATCACCGACATAGTGGCGCGCACCTGTCTGCCCCAGGGTGGCGACCGCCGGGTCCTGGACCGGCTGCACAGCGGCGCCCAGGTCCGTTCGCGCCATATGACGCTGCCGCTCGAACGGTACGGGGAGCTGGACGGGTTCGGTGCCGCCAACGACGTGTTCATCACGGCGGCCACCGACCTGGGCGCCAAGGCGGTCCGGGAGGCGCTGCGCCAGTCGGGCTTCTCCCCCGCCGACGTGGATCTGCTGATCTTCACCTCGGTCACCGGGATCGCCACCCCGTCGATCGACGCCCGGCTGGTCGGCCGGCTCGGGCTGCGCGAGGACGTCAAACGGCTTCCGCTGTTCGGTCTGGGCTGTGCCGGGGGCGCCGCCGGGCTGGCCCGGATGCACGACTTCCTGCTCGGCCGCCCCGATCAGGTCGCGGTCCTGCTCTCGGTGGAACTGTGCACGCTGACCTTCCAGCGCGACGACGCCTCGATGGCCAACCTGGTGGCGACCGGGCTCTTCGGGGACGGGGCCGCCGCGGTCGTGGCGTGCGGCGCGGACCGGGCGGCGGCACGGGCCGAGGGTGCCGGGAGCCCGGAGAGCGGCGGGAGTGCCGGTCCGACCATCGTGGCCACGCGCAGCCGTCTGTACCCGGACACGGGACGGGTCATGGGGTGGGAGATCAAGACCTCCGGCTTCCAGGTCGTCCTCGATCCGAAGGTCCCCGACGTGGTGCGCCGCTATCTCGCCGAGGACGTCGAGGGGTTCCTCGGGGATCACGGTCTGAAGCCGAAGGACGTGACCGCCTGGGTGTGCCATCCGGGCGGCCCGAAGGTGCTGCACGCCGTCACGGAGGCTCTCGAACTGCCGGACGGGGCATTGGATGTGACATGGCGTCACCTCAGGGATGTGGGCAACCTGTCCTCGTCCTCGGTGCTCCACGTGCTGCGCGACACCCTCGCCGACCGCCGCCCGGCACCGGGCACCCCGGGACTGCTGCTCGCGATGGGACCGGGCTTCGCCTGCGAACTGGTCCTGCTGCGCTGGTAGTTGCCCGGCCCGCCGAAGGACACAGGACGCAGGGATCATGATCTGGTACGGACTTCTCGTGGCCGCCGTCGCGGCCGAGCGCGTCGCCGAACTCGTCGTCGCGCGGCGCAACGAACGCTGGAGCACCGCACGCGGCGCGACCGTCGCCGGGCAGGGCCACTACCCGGTGATGGTGGCCCTGCACACCGGCCTGCTGGCGGGCTGTGTCGCCGAAGTCGCGCTGGCCTGGCGGCCGTTCGTCCCGGCGCTGGCCTGGCCGATGCTGGCCGTGCTGGTGGGCGCCCAGGCGTTGCGCTGGTGGTGCGTCCGCAGCCTCGGGCCGCGCTGGAACACGCGGGTGATCGTCGTGCCGGGGCTGCCGCTGGTGGCGAGGGGGCCCTACCGGTGGCGTTGGCTGCGGCACCCCAATTACGTGGCGGTCGTCGCCGAGGGGGTGGCGCTGCCGCTCGTCCACACGGCGTGGGTGACCGCGGTCGTCTTCAGCGTGCTCAACGCGGCGCTGCTCACGGTGCGTATCCGCTGCGAGAACCGGGCGCTGGCCGCCGCCACCGCGCCGGCCGTGACGGTACCGGCGTGATCGACGTCCTGGTGGCGGGCGGTGGTCCGGCCGGTCTCGCCGCGGCGGCGCACGCCGCGCTCGCGGGGCTGGAGGCCGTGGTCGTGGAGCCCAGGATCCCGCCCGTGGACAAGGCGTGCGGGGAAGGCGTGATGCCCAGCGGTGTCGCGGCGCTGCGGGCGCTGGGCGTCGAGGTGGCGGGACGCGAACTGCGCGGCATCCGGTACCTGGACGGCACCGCCCGCGCCGAGGCGCCCTTCAGCGGCGGCCCGGGGCTGGGCATCCGCCGTACGGCGCTGCACGCCGCGCTGCACCGCCGCGCGCTCGGGCTCGGGGTGCGGGTGCTGCCGGGCAAGGTCGGCGAGGTGCGGCAGAACGCGGACTCGGTCACGGCCGCCGGGCTCACCGCCCGCTGGCTGATCGCCGCCGACGGACTGCACTCGCCGGTGCGCCGCGCCCTCGGGCTGGAGCGCCCGGCCCGCCCGCACGGCCGTTACGGGCTGCGCCGGCACTTCCGTGTCGAGCCGTGGACGGACTTCGTCGAGGTCCACTGGTCGCGGCACGGCGAGGCGTATGTGACACCGGTCGCCGACGACCTGGTGGGCGTCGCCGTCCTCAGCCGCGCCCGCCGCCCGTACGACGATCACCTGGCCGCGTTCCCCGCGCTCACGGCGTCCCTGCGCGGCCCCGCCGACACGCGGGTGCGGGGCGCGGGTCCGCTGCTCCAGCGGGTGCGGCGCAGGGTCGCGGGCCGGGTGCTGCTCGTCGGGGACGCGGCCGGCTACCTCGACGCGCTCACCGGCGAGGGGGTGGCGCTCGCGGTGGGCACGGCCGGGGCCGCCGTCCGCTGTCTGGCGGCGGGCCGCCCGGCGGAGTACGAGCGCGCCTGGGCCGCACTGACGCGCCGTCACCGTCTGCTCACCACCGCCCTGTTGAGCGCGAGCGGCCGGCCGGGCGCGGCCCGGCTCATCGTCCCGGCGGCGTCCCGGATGCCCCCGGTGTTCGCGGCGGCGGTCCGCGCGCTCCAGTAGCGGGCGGGCGTCGACGCGGGCCTTTCTCCGGGCTGTTCCGGCGGGAAACGGGCGATCCGGTCGCCTCCCGGCCCTGTCGGCCGGACCGGCTTCTGTGATAGTCGACCTGCATGCCGAAGATGTCCCCCGGTGACGCCGACGCCGACCGCCCGACCGCGCGGACCCGGCTGGGGCGCGCGCTGCGTGACTCTCCCGTCGGACGCGGCTGGCGGTGGAGCACGGAGATCGAACTGGCGTCGAGGTCGCTGAGTTTCGCGGCCCTCGGATTCCTCACGCTGGTCCCGCTGCTGATCGTGGTCTCCGCGGCCGATCCGGCGCACGGGCGGGGGTTCGCCGAGTGGGTCGGTGACGGGCTCGGGGTGTCGAAGCCCGCCCGGGAGCAGGTCGCGCGGCTCTTCACCCGGCCCGGTCAGGTCCTGCAGACCACGACCGCCTTCGGTCTCGCCGCCCTCGCCGTCTTCGGCCTCGGTTTCGGGGCGGCGGTGCAGACGGGCTACGAGAAGATCTGGGACCTCGCCCCGGCCCGCTGGTACGGGCGGTGGCGCCATGTGCTGTGGCTCGCCGTGCTCGTCGGCTCGCTCTTCCTGACCGCCACCACCACCCAGTGGCGGCACTCGGCCGCCGGGACGCTGGCCGCCGCGCTGAGCGCCGTCCTGTTCTTCTGGTGGTCGCAGTGGGTGCTGCTCGGCGGCCGGGTCTCCTGGGCCGCCGTGCTGCCCGGCGCGGTGCTCACCGCCGTCGGGCTGCTCGGGCTGCGCGTCTTCTCCCGTCTCGTCTTCTCCCCGCTGATCGCCTCCAGCGCGGTCACCTACGGCCCCTTCGGCACCGCCCTGGTCGTGCAGTCCTGGCTGGTCGGGGTCGGGGTCGTCGTCTTCGGCGGCGCGCTGGTGGGGCGGCTCGTGCACGAGGAACTGCCGTCGGTGGCGGCGGCGGTGCGGCGCCGGGCCGGGCGCCGGGAGCGCTGAGGGGCCGCTCGCCGCGGGGCCGGTGCGGTCATCCGGTCTCCTCGATGTACTCGAAGACCGCCCCGTCCGGGTGACGGGCGATGAGCCGCCGCCCGTTGGGGGCCGGTGCCGGACCCTCCAGGAGGTGCCCGCCGGCCCGCTCGATGTCGGCCACCACCGGAGCCAGGTCACGCACCAGGAGGGTCGCCACCCGGTCCCGGTAGGCCGCCGTGTCCCCGCTGAGCAGCAGGAACGGTCCGACACGGGCCAGTTCGACGGCCCCGAAGCGAAAGCGCGCCGGCTCCTGTCCGCCGGCGAGGCGCCGGTACAGGGCGAGGGAGGCGTCGAGGTCGTCGACGAAGACACGGGCGAGCACGGCGATGATGTTGGAGTCGGTCACGCAGCGGCAACCGCCGGGGCGCATCTTCTATGCCCCGACGGTCGCGCTGTCGGTGGAGAGCGGCTCACAGGGCCAACTCTCAGGAGGTCCGCTCTGAGGAGGTCCGCTCTCAGGAGGTCCGCTCTCAGGAGGTCCGCTCTCAGGAGGTCCGCTCTCAGGAGGTCCGCTCTCAGGAGGTCTGGTACGCCTCCACTTCGCTGAGCTGGGCGGCGGGCCAGCCGGTGTTCGCCGTGACGTTCAGCCGCAGATAGCGCAGGCTCGTACCGGCGGGCAGCGCGATGGTGACGGTGTTGCCGCTCGCCGGGTCGAAGCGGTAGCCCTGCGAGCCGGCCACCGTGGAGTAGCTGGAGCCGTTGGTGCTGCCGAGGACCGAGAGGGTCTGGGTGCGGGCCGCCCAGGCGGTGGCCGGCGGCAGCTTCAGGACGACCCGGCGGACCGTCTGGGCGGAGCCGAGGTCCACCGTGATGGCCTGCGGGAAGGCGTTGTTGGCGGATTCCCAGTAGGTGCCCGCGTCACCGTCGACGGCTCTGCCGGGGGTGTAGACGTCCTGGGAGCCGGTGGCGGTGGCCGGGCGGCCCTTGGCCAGGTTGGGGTTCTGCTCCGGCGGCGGGGTGCCCTGGCCGGGCTGCGGCCAGGCCGAGCAGTTCGCCCAGGTGCTGCTCCAGCCGGAGTTGCCGCCGCCGTCGGTGACGGTGAAGGTGCCCGAACCGGTCGGGTAGGGGCAGTTGTAGACGCCGGCCGAACCGACTCCGGTGGCCTGTACGTTGGTGAACTTCGCGGAGCCCGGCGTCTCGGCCTGGACGACGACCGTGCCGGTGTCGCGTACGGTCGCCCCGGTCACGTTGATGTTGGCGGTGGCAAATCCCCGGCCGCCGCCCGAGACGAACTCGAAGGCGCTGTAGGGGCTGTCGGTGATCGTCGTGTTGGTGATGTTGACGGTCGCGTTGATCGCGCTGTCGTAGGAGTCGACCCGCAGGGCGCCCATCGGGTGGCCCCAGTTGGGGTTGATCGCCCCGGTGCGTACGAGGGTGTTGCCGTCGACGGTGATCGTGCCGGCCAGCGGGGAGAAGGGGTCGAGGAACTTCTGGTTGGAGATCGCGATGCCGCTGCCCAGGGCGTTGGTGTCGGAGATCAGGTTGTTCTTGACGCTGATGTCGGTGCCGCCGTAGATGGCGATGCCGTTGGCGAGGTTGGGCTGCGAGATGGTGTTGTTCTCGAAGCTGGAGTTGCTGTCGGCACCGTTGAGCGACCACATGGCGAGCGAGTCGTCGCCTTGGTTGCGCAGGAAGTTGTTGCTCACGCGGACGCCGCGCGCGTTGCCGTTGAGGTTGAGTCCGTCGGCGGTGGTGTCGAGGATGCGGTTGTTCTCCACCACGAGGTTGTCGTTGTTGCCGGTCAGCCAGAGGCCGACCTTGAGGTGCTGGATCCACATCCCGGAGACCGAACTGCCGGGTCCGAGCGAGCCGTTGACGAAGTTGTCCGGGCTGGAGTCGACGCGCTCGGTGACCTCGCCGACGACCGCGAAGTTCTTGAGGTGGACGCCGCCGGAGGAACCGCCCTGGTCGATGAAGCGGGAGGCGTGGACGACGGAGTACCAGTTGCCCGCGCCCTGGAGGGTCACGTTCTGGACGCCGCTGAGCGAGGACGTCACCCGGTAGTCGCCCGGCGGGATCCAGACGACTCCGCCCTGGGCCGCGGAGATGGCGTCCCGGAAGGCCTGGGTGGAGTCGCCCTGGCCGCTGGGGTCGGCGCCCTTGTCGGTGACCGAAACCGATCCGGCGGGCCGGGACGCGGCGGCGGCGACCTGCTCGAAGTCGGCCACGTCGACGGTGACCTGGGTCGAGGTGGCCTGGAAGGCGATCTTGTCGCCCGCCTGGACGTTCTGGCCGAGCAACAGGCGGGCGTTGTCGAAGAAGTGGTGCTGCTTGGCGCCGGCGATCCAGGACGTGTCCACATAGGAGTACTTGGAGGTGACCGCGAGCGTCCTGGAGATCCTGGTGCCGTTGACGTACACGTCGAGCGTCCCCGACTGGCCGTCGGGGACGCTGTAGGAGACGTTGACCGCGTTGGCCGCGCGCGGGGCGGTGAACTCGACGCGCTGGCCGGCCGCGAGCCGGACGGCCTGCCGTCCGGAGGCCTCCGAGGCGAGGCTGCCCTGCGTGCAGTCGGGGCCGATCCTGGTGCCGGTGGTGGTGGCCGACTCCGCCTCGACCGAGGTGAAGGGGAGGCTCGCGCCGGCCGCGGCCACCGCGGCGTGGGCCGTGGTGGCGCTGAGCGTGCCGGCGGCGAGGGCGACGGCCGCGGCGCACGCGAGGGGTATGCGCCGGGAGGTGGTGCTGCTGTGCATGTGCTGATCCCTTCGGGGTGGGGGGTGGGGATAGCGGTGCTCGTTCCGGCGGTGGTCAGGCGCGCAGCCACACCGCCGTGTCCGGGGGCAGGAACCCGTCGGCGTCCAACGGGCTGCTGGCGAGCAGGAGTTCGGAGTGTCCGGGGATCTCGACCGGTCCGTCCGCCAGGTTCACGACGCACAGGAGTCCGTCCGTGCGGGCGAAGGCGAGGACACCCGCGGGGGCGGGCAGCCAGGTGAGCGGGCCGTCGCCGAAGCCGGGTTCGGCGCGGCGGACGGCGAGGGCGGCCCGGTACAGGCTCAGCATCGACGCCGGGTCCTCGGCCTGCCGGTCGGCGGCGTAGCCGGGCCAGTCGGCGGGCTGGGGAAGCCACGGGTCGCCGCCGAAGCCGGCGTGCGGCGCGTCCGCCGTCCAGGGCAGCGGGACACGGCAGCCGTCGCGTCCGGGGTCCGTTCCGCCGGAGCGGAGATACATCGGGTCCTGGATGCTCTCCGGGGGCAACTCGACCTCGGGCAGGCCGAGTTCCTCGCCCTGGTAGATGTAGACGGAGCCGGGCAGGGCGAGCGAGAGCAGGGCGGCTGCCCGTGCCCGGCGGGTGCCGAGGGCGAGGTCGGTGGGGGTGCCGAAGGCCTTGGCCGCGAAGTCGAAGCCGGTCTCGGTGCGGCCGTAGCGGGTGACCGTGCGGGTCACGTCGTGGTTGCAGAGCACCCAGGTGGCGGGCGCGCCGACGGGGGCGTGCTCGGCGAGGGTGTCGTCGATGGAGGCGCGCAGCCGTTCGGCGTCCCAGGGGCAGGACAGGAAGGAGAAGTTGAAGGCGGTGTGCAGCTCGTCCGGGCGCAGGTAGCGGGCGAAGCGCTCGGCGTCGGGCAGCCACACCTCGCCGACGAAGACCCCGTCGTAGGCGTCGGCGACCGCGCGCCAGGAACGGTAGATGTCGTGGAGTTCGTCGCGGTCGACGTACGGGTTCGGGTCGCGGCCCTCGACGAAGTCGGGCAGGTCGGGGTCCTTGGCGAGCAGCGCGGCGGAGTCGATGCGGACGCCGGCGACGCCCCGGTCGAACCAGAACCGCAGGATCTCCTCGTGCTCCTGGCGCACGGCCGGGTGGTCCCAGTTCAGGTCGGGCTGCTCGGGGGTGAACAGGTGGAGGTACCAGTCGCCGTCGGGCAGCCGGGTCCACACCGGGTCGGTGGTGCCGGCGAACTGGGAGGGCCAGTCGTTGGGCGGGAGTTCGCCGTGTTCGCCGCGTCCGGGGCGGAAGTGGAACAGTTCGCGTTCGGGGCCGCCGGCCAGCGCCGCCTGGAACCAGGGGTGCTGGTCGGAGACGTGGTTCGGCACGATGTCGACCAGGGTGCGGATGCCCAGTTCGCGCGCTTCCGCGATGAGCTTCTCCGCCTCGGCGAGCGTCCCGAACGCCGGGTCGATGGAGCGGTAGTCGGCGACGTCGTAGCCGCCGTCGGCCATGGGCGAGCGGTACCAGGGGTTGAACCACAATGCGTCCACGCCGAGTTCGGCGAGGTAGGGCAGTCTGGCTCGGACACCCGCGAGGTCGCCGGTGCCGTCGCCGTCGCCGTCCGCGAAGCTGCGGACGTACACCTGGTAGATGACGGCGGATCGCCACCACGCGGACTGATTTCGGGCAGGGCGGGGCTGTCCCACGGTGCGATGCCTTTCGTTCGAGGAGGTCACGTACAGGCGTCAGCCCTTGGTGCTGCCCGCGCTGATCCCGGCGATGATGTGCCGCTGGAAGACCAGGAACATCACGACCATGGGGATGCTCGCGATCACCATCGCGGCGATGAGCACGGTCAGTTGGATGTTCTGCGAGAGCTGGACGAGTGCCACGCTGATCGGCTGTTTGTCGGTGTCGGAGAAGACCATCAGCGGCCAGAGGAAGTCCTGCCAGACGGCGACCAGGGCGAAGATCGACACGACGCCGAGGACCGGCCGGGACATCGGCAGCACGATCGACCACAGGGTGCGCAGTTTCCCGGCGCCGTCGATCTCGGCGGCCTCCAGGACGTCGCGCGGGATCTGGTCGAAGAACCGCTTGAGGAGATAGAGGTTGAAGGCGTTGGCGACGGCCGGCAGCCAGATGCCGAGCGGGTCGTTCAGCAGGCTGGTGTGGATGAGGGGCAGGTCGGCGACCGTCAGGTACTTCGGGACGACCAGGGCCTGCGCCGGGACCATCAGGGTGGCGAGGATGCCGCCGAGGATCACCTTGCCGAAGGCCGGCTTCAGCTTGGACAGGGCGTAGGCGGCGGCGGTGCAGAAGACGAGCTGGAGGAGCCAGGCCCCCGCCGCCTGGACGACCGTGTTCCACAGGTGCGTGGGCAGGTCCATCAGGTCCCACGCGTCGGTGTATCCGGACAGGTGCCACTTGTCCGGGACGAGGGTCGGCGGGGTGCGCGTCACCTCGTCCGGCGACTTCATGGCGCCGGTGACCATCCAGTAGACGGGGAAGAGGAAGGCCAGCGCGAACAGCACGACGACACCGCAGAAGACGGTCCAGTACGCGGCCTTGCCGCGGGGGCGGGCCAGGGTGAGCGGGGAGACCAGGGTGCGCGTGCTCATGCGTCGTCCCCTTCCGAGCGGGTCAGCCTCAGGTACACCGCGGAGAAGGCGCTCAGCAGGACGAGCAGCATGACGCTCAGCGCGCAGGCCCCTCCGAAGTCGTTGTAGAGGAAGGCGTACTTGTAGATCAGGTAGAGCACCGTGACGGTCTTGTCCTCGGGGCCGCCGCCGGTGATCACGAAGGGTTCCGTGAACACCTGCATGGTGGCGATGATCTGAAGGAGCATCAGCATGAGGATGATGAAGCGGGTCTGCGGGATCGTCACGTGCCGGACGCGCTGGAGCAGGCTCGCGCCGTCCAGTTCGGCCGCCTCGTACAGCTCGCCGGGGATGCTCTGGAGCGCGGCGAGGTAGATGAGGACGGTGCCGCCGAGGTTGGCCCAGGTGGCCACGATGACCAGGGACACCAGGGCGGTGTCGGCGCCGTTGGACCAGTTCGAGGTCGGCAGGTGCAGGAAGCGCAGCGTCTCGTTGGCGAGGCCCGCTCCGGGATCGTAGAACCACTTCCACAGCAGGGCGCTGACCACCGGCGGGATCATCACCGGCAGGTAGACCACGACGCGGAAGAACGCTTTGGCGTGCCGGAGTTCGTTGAGCACCAGGGCCAGCACGAACGGGACGGCGAAGCCGATGAGCAGGGCGATGACGGTGAAGGCGAGGGTGTTGCGCCAGGCGGCGGTGAACTCCGGGTCGTGGAAGACCCGGGTGAAGTTGGCGGTGCCGACCCATTCACCGCCGCTGCCGGGCGTGTACTTCTGGAAGGCGATCACGACCGCGCGGATCGCCGGGTACCAGGAGAACAGCGCGAAGCACAGCACACCGCCGAGCAGGAACGCGTAGGCGCGGGACTGGTCGGCCAGACGCCGGCGCCAGGGGGCCTGGGGCCGGCGTCCCGCCGACCGCGGCGCCTCCGGCGCGCCGACGGCGGCCGGAGGGAACGCTGCGGGGGGCTTCGATGCGGTCTTCATGAACGGTGTCAGCCTCGGGCCAGGATGGAGTCGATCTTGCCGGAGGCGTCCTTGAGGAGCTTGTCGACGTCGGCGTCCTTCTTGGTGAGGACCGCGGACACCGCGCCGTCGAGGACGGAGTAGATCTGCTGGGCCTGCGGCGGCTCGATCTTCATCGCCAGGTTCTGGTTGCCGTCGAGGAAGGCCTGGTAGTTCTCCACCGGCACGTTCGCGTTGGCCTTCTTGACCTCCTGGTCCTTGGCGTCCGCGGCGCCGGTGAACAGGCGCGGCTCGGGCAGGCCGACCGGGGCGTTGTTCTGCTTGGCGCGGGCGTAGTCGCCGAGGAAGCCCTTGCCGGGCGTCAGGAACATGTGCTCGAGCCACTTCAGGCCCGCCTTGATCTGGGCCGGCGAGTCCTTCTTGTTGAACATGTAGCCGTCGCCGCCGATGAGCGTGCCCTTGCCGCCGGGCATCGGGGCCAGGGCGAGGTCCTTGTAGTTGCCGCCCTTCTCCTTGACCAGGATCGGGATGTTGTCCGGGGCGGAGAGGTACATGCCGAGCTTGCCGGAGCCCATCATCTGCTGGACGTCGTTGATGACGAGGAGCTGCTTGCTGCCCATCGAGTTGTCGGTCCAGCGCATGTCCTTGAGGTTCTGCAGGACGGCCTTGCCCTCGGGGGTGTCGATGTTGGCCTTCTTGCCGTCCTCGCTGACGACGTCGCCGCCCTGCGAGTACAGCTCGGCGGTGAAGTGCCAGCCGCCCTGGTTCTGGGCGCTGTAGTCGGCGTAGCCGACGGTGCCGTTGCCGAGCGCGGCGATCTTCTTGGCGTCCGCGCGCAGCTCCTCCCAGGTGGCCGGGGGCTTGTCGGGGTCGAGGCCGGCCTTCTTGAAGAGCGCCTTGTTGTAGATGAGGCCCATCGAGTAGCCGGTGCGCGGCACGCCGTAGATCTTGCCGTCGACGGTGTAGATGTCGCGGAGCTGCTGCTGGATGGTGTTGTAGCTCTTCAGGTCCTTGACGTAACTCGTGATGTCGGCGGCCTGGTTGACGTCGACGACGTGCTTGGCGTCAGTGAAGTACGTGTAGAACACGTCCTCCATCTGGCCGCCGGCGAGCTTGGCGTCGAAGGTCTTCGGGTCCTGACACGGGAACGCGTCATGGGTGACGACGTCGATGTCCGGGTTGGCCTTCTCGAACGCCTTGGTGTCGGCGTCGAAGAACGAGCGGTCGACCTTGGCGCTCTTGGGCGGCTCGCAGTTGACGGTGATGCGGGTCTTTCCGTCGGCCGCCTTGCCGTCGTCGTCGCTCGATCCGCACGCGGCGGCGGTGAGCACGACGGACGACGCCATGAGCGTGACGAAGGTACGGCGGAACCCGGTACTTCTCATTGGTGGACCCCTTCGGGCTGGAGCGAGGAAGGCCCACGGCGGGCGCGCCGCCGTGTTCTGGCGCCGCACACTCAAGCACCGACGACATCCGTCCGCAAGATGTCGCGCAGAATCTGTAATTATTTGACAGTGACAGGGGTCCCTGTGGCGTATGGTTGCGGGAACCTTCAGCCGCGGGGGGCCTGCGCCGTCGACCCGCGCACCACCAACTCGGGCTCGAACAGCAGCTCTTCGGCGGTGACACTGCTGCCGCCGATCTGCGCGTTGAGCAGTTCCACGGCGGCGCGTCCCATGGCCTCGATGGGCTGGCGGACGGTGGTCAGCGGGGGTTCGGTGCAGTTCATGAACGCCGAGTCGTCGTAGCCGACGACGGAGATCTCGCCCGGGACGCTGAGTCCCTTGCGGCGGGCGGCGCGTACGGCACCGAGCGCGAGCGGGTCGCTCGCGCAGATGATGCCGGTGACCCCGCGGTCCAGGAGCCGGCTGGCCGCGGCCTGGCCGCCCTCCAGCGAGAACATCGCCCGGGCCACGTGCTCGTCGGGCAGCTGGGGCGCGAGGGCGCGCGCGGCGGTGAGCTTGCGGCCCGAGGGCATGTGGTCGCCGGGGCCGAGGACGAGGCCGATGCGCTCGTGGCCGAGGGAGTCGAGATGGCGCCAGGCCTGCTCGACGGCGACCGCGTCGTCACAGGAGACGCAGGGGAAGCCGAGGTGCTCGATGGCCGCGTTGACCAGCACCACCGGAATGTTGCGGTCCGCGAGCTGCCGGTAGTGGTCGTGCGGGGCGTCCGCCTGGGCGTAGAGACCACCGGCGAAGACCACGCCGGAGACCTGCTGCTGAAGCAGCAGTTCCACATAGTCCGCCTCGGAGACGCCGCCCTTGGTCTGGGTGCACAGCACGGGGGTGAGGCCGAGCTGTGCGAGCGCTCCGCCGATCACTTCGGCGAAGGCCGGGAAGATCGGGTTCTGCAGCTCGGGCAGGACCAGGCCGACGAGCCGCGCGCGCTCGCCGCGCAACTGGGTCGGCCGCTCGTAGCCGAGAACGTCGAGGGCGGAGAGCACCGCCTGCCGGGTGGAATCGGAGACTCCGGGCTTGCCGTTGAGCACCCGGCTGACCGTGGCCTCGCTGACCCCGACCTTCTTCGCCACCTGAGCAAGTCGTCGCGTCATGCCCGCAAGAATAGCGCAAGAAATGCAAGGCGCTTGCGTAACCGTCCGGCCAGTTCCCGGAAGGCCATTTCAGGGGCTCGCGACGGCCGGGCGAGCGGCGCCCCGGAACCCGCGACGGCCGGCCGACCGACGCCCGCGGAAGCCCCCGACATCCCCGCGGAGCCGTCAGGGAGCCGCCCACAGTCCGCGCACATGGCCCAGGTGCCGGGTCATCACCGTACGCACGGCCCGCTCGTCCCGGTCCAGCAGGGCGTCGAGCAGTTCCAGGTGCTCCTCGGCGGACGCCTCCAGCCGGCCCGCCTCGACCAGCGCCGTCAGCCCGTACAGCCGGGAGCGCTTCCGCAGGTCGCCCACCACCTCGACCAGATGGGCGTTGCCCGCGAGCGCGAGCAGGCCGAGGTGGAAGCGGATGTCCGCCTCCACGTACGCGATGAGGTCCCCGGCGGTGGCCGCCGTCACGATCTCCCGGGCCGCCGGGCGCAGTGCCTCCAGCGAAACCGGGTCCGCCGTGGCGGCCAGCCCGGCCACCGTGGGGATCTCGATGAGCGAGCGGATGTGGGTGTACTCGTCGAGCTGCTTCTCGGAGACGGCCGTGACCCGGAACCCCTTGTTGGGCACCGCGTCGACCAGCCCCTCCTTGCACAGGTCGAGCATCGCCTCGCGGACCGGCGTCGCCGAGACCCCGAAACGGGCCGCCAGGGTGGGCGCCGAGTAGACCTCGCCGGGCCGCAGTTCACCCGCGATCAGGGCAGCACGCAGCGCGTCGGCCACCCGCTCGCGGTAGCTGCTGCGCCGCCCGCCCAGCGAGGGCAGGGCGGGCGCGGCGGAGGGTGCGCTGCTGCGCTGGGCGGCCATCGGGGTCTCCTCGTACGGGCCGGTGCGCGGTCTGGTCGCCGCCCCGGCCGGGTGCCATGTCACGTGTTATCGGGTCCACCAGTATCTACGCCCCCGGGGACGGGCCGCTCACAGGACGAACCCGGCCGGGAACGGATCGGTGGGGTCGAGCAGGTACTGGGCGGTCCCGGTGATCCAGGCGCGTCCGGTGAAGCTGGGCAGCACGGCGGGGAGACCGGCCACCTCGGTCTCGCCGAGCAGCCGTCCGGTGAACCGTGTCCCGATGAAGGACTCGTTCACGAACTCGGTGCGCAAAGGGAGTTCGCCGCGCGCGTGCAGTTGCGCCATCCGCGCGCTGGTGCCCGTGCCGCAGGGCGACCGGTCGAACCAGCCGGGGTGGATCACCATGGCGTGCCGGGAGAGCCGGGCGGTCGACCCGGGTGCGTAGAGGTGCACGTGGTGGCAGCCGTGGATGGACGGGTCCTCGGGGTGCACGGGCTCGTCCTCGGCGTTGACGGCGTCCATCAGGGCGAGCCCCGCCGCGAGGATCTCGTCCTTGTGGGCGCGGTCGAAGGGCAGACCGAACCGGTCCAGCGGCAGGATCGCGTAGAAGTTCCCGCCGTACGCGAGGTCGTAGGTCACCGTACGGCCGTCGGCGAGCGTGGCCTTACGGTCGAGGCCGGCGGAGAACGACGGCACGTTCCGCAGCGTCACCTCCTTCGCCGCGCCGTCCTCGACGACGACCTCGGCGACGACGACACCGGCCGGGGTGTCCAGCCGGATCGTGGTGACCGGCTCGACGGCCTCGACCATGCCGGTCTCCACCAGCACGGTCGCGACACCGATCGTGCCGTGCCCGCACATCGGGAGGTAGCCGGAGACCTCGATGTAGGAATAGCCGGGTGGCGCCGGCGGCGAGCGCGCGGACGACGGGCAGCGAGAACGAGCGGTCGAAGCCGACCCGTTCCCGGCTCGCGCCGATCAGGACCGGCCCGGCGGCGGTGCCCTCGACTACCGGTGAGGTCTGCAGGGCGGCCGAGTCGCTGGCGACGTCCGCGACGTAGTCCGCCGCGTACACCTTGTGCCGTACGCGGCGCGGCAGCGGCTCGGTGACGAGCACGAAGCCGCGGCGGGGCAGGACGGGAAGGCCGACGCCGGCGCGCGCGGCGATCTCGGCGCCCCAGGTGCCGGCCGCGTTGACGACGGCCGGGGCGTGCAGATCGCCCCGGTCGGTGCGCACCCCGCGCACCGATCCGTCCCGGGCGCGCAGCACCTCGGTGACGGCGTGTCCGGTGAACAGCCGTGCGCCCGAGGCCCGTAGGAGATGGGCGGCGGCCAGGGCGGGCATCACCTGGCTGTCCTGGGGGTAGTGCACGGCGCCCGCGAGGCCGGGGGCCAGGTGCGGTTCGAGGTCGTGCAGGCGGTCGGCGGCGACGGGTTCGGCCAGGACTCCCGCCGCGCGCTGGCCCGCCGCGAACCGCTCCAGCGCGGCGAGCCCGTCAGGCGTGGCGGCCACGACGACCCCGCCCTTCGCCTCGTACTCGATCGACTCCGCCCGTTCCTCGGCGAGTTGGGTCCACAGCCGCGCGGAGAGCAGGGCGAGTTCGAGTTCGGGTCCTGGCTCCTTGTCGGAGACCAGCAGGTTCCCCTCCCCCGCGCCGGTCGTGCCGCCGGCCACCGGGCCACGGTCCACCACGGCCACGTCGAGACCGGCGCGGGCCGCGTACAGGGCACAGGCGGCGCCCACCATCCCGGCGCCGACGACCACGACATCGCAGGTAAGGGGCTTGCTCACGCCAGTACTATGTCACATGCTTCTGTGCGGGGAAACAGCCACGGCGAGGCAGGACCCGCGTCGCCAATAGGCCTCCCAGGTAAGGCAGTTCGCCCGCATACGGGTTCTTTCCGGGGGTAGCCGGAATGCTCGGCGCACACCCTGTGCGCGGAGCGCCCGGGCTCCGAGGGAGGCCGGCGCGGGAAGGGGAGACCGATGCTGGCGAAGCTCTCCGACGTCCTGGCCCGGCACCTGTGGCTCCAGTTCGTCCTGTCGTGGCTGGCGGCCACCGCCGTCGTGCTGCTGCTCTATCCGGGGCGTTCCGTGGCCTCCGTACTGATCCGGGTCGCGGCCACGTCCGTCGGTGCCGTCTGGCTCACCCTGCGCGCGCGTTCCCGGGAGAAACGGGCGGTTGGCGGTTCGACCGATGCGCTGGTCACCCTGGAGGGGCAGTTGCGCCGGGGTGAGGTGCCGGCGGACCCGGAGCGGCGGGAGGCCATGCGGGAGCTGGTGGACCGCAGACTGCACCGGACGCGGCACCGTGGGGCGGCTCTGGTCTTCCTCTTCCTGCTCTTCGGTGGTGTGGTGGTGCTGACCGCGCTGACGGCAGGACCGTGGCGGACGCTCGGGTTCGGACTGCTCACGGCCGCTTTCCTGACCTGGGCGGTCATCGCCGGGCAGCGCGGCCGGCGCGGGCTGCTGCGTATGCGGGACCTCCTCGCCACGACACCGGCGGCCCCCGGTTCCCCCGCCTCGAACGGGGCGGGCCCCGGCCGGCCGGGGCAGCAGCCACAGCACCGGTGATCAGCGGCGGCGGACCCCGCCCCGGTCAGATCCCGCTCTCGGCCGCGGTGTCCGCGGACAGCCGCTGGGCCGGCTCAGCCCAGGTACGGCTTCTCGCGGTGTTCCGGGAAGTGCTGGAGCCTGAGTCGTTGGGTGTGGCGCATCGACAACCGCCCGATCTCTTCGGGCGGGACGAACCGGAGTTCGGTGGACTCGTCAAAGATCTCCAGTTGGCCGCCGGTGACCGGAGAGCCGAGGTGAACGCGGGGGCCGGCGGGTCAGACCGCGCGGAGTTCCGCGGCGCCGTTGCGGGTGGTGCGGGCCTTGCCGGGGCCGCCGGGGGCCGGGCGGGCCGCCTCGCGCAGGACGAGGGTGAGCCGCGTGTAGCCCATGTCCTGGAGGGTCTTGGGGGTGTCGTCGACGATACGACACTCGGTGCTGCCCCAGCGCGGGTCCGGGTGGACGACCTGGCGCACCGCGCCGTCGTGCTCCACCGCGCCCGGGCCGACCGCGCGGATCCAGTGCGGCAGACCGTGCCGATAGGCGGCGTCCATGATCGGGTCCTGGGCGATGTCCCGGCGGATCGACGCCAGTCCGCGGTCCTGGCCATGCCGCTCGACGGCCGCCGCGAAGTGCGCGAGCATGGGCAGGCACCAGCTCGACTCGTGCTCGCCGAGGACGGTGGCCGCGTCGGGGTGGAAGAGGACGAAGCGCAGGAAGTTGTCCCCCGGCATGGCGGTGGGGTGCGCGCCGACGCCGCCGAAAAGTGTCTCGAACGCGACGTTGGACAGCACGACGTCCCAGCGGTGGTCGAACACCACGGAGGGGAACGGGACGGCCTCGATCAGGGTCGCGTAGTCCTGGAGGTACGCCTGAGCTTCGAGGCTCTCGGGGACAGGTCGCGGCTGGGACCGCTGCCTTCCTGCCTGGTACGCCATCGGGAGGTCACCCCTCTTGCCTCTGCGGCCTTCACGCGGCGGACCGATCCTGCTGCCCAGCGCACTCGCGTGTCAACTATCGTGGCATTTGGCGCTTGTTGACGGCTGAATCTCGCCACAGTTGTGGCGAGACCTGGATGTGAGTTCGAGCGACGGGCTACGCTCCGGATGGTCCCCGGTCTTCGCGCCGGGACGCGTCCCGGCCTTCGCGTCCGGACTGGTTCCCGACCTTCGTGAGAGCGACCTGAGAGAGACGTAGGAGATCTGTCGGTGACGGATGGCTTCGAGGTTCCGGGCGCCACGGCGACGGTTCTGCTGCAGGCCGTCGTGGCCCGGGTCACCACACTCGCGGACCGGCTCGGCGTACGGCACGCCGAGGTCTTCGACGTCCGGCGGCTGTCGGCCGAATCCGGTGTCCCCGAGCCCGTGGTCAAGACCCTGCTCGCCGGCCGCCCGGCCGGTGAACACGACTTGCAGGCCCGCTTCCTGCAACGTCTCGACCTGCTGCGCCGCACCCGGCTCAAGCCCAACGGGCGCCGCTACACCCAGCAGGAGATCGCGGACGGCGCCGGCATGTCCCGCCAGCAGGCGGGCGCCCTCATCAACGGCGACCGGCGCCCCACCATGGAGCACTGCGACGCCATCCAGCGCTTCTTCCGGGTGCACGCCGGATTCCTGACCGCCGAGGACTCCGAGGCCCTCGTGGGCGCCCTCCAGCGCTCCGAGCAGGAACTCCTGCAACGACTCGCCGACCGCGAACGCGCGGCGGCCACCCCCGCCGACGACGATCCGCTGGACCGGCTGCTCCTCGACCACGGGGTGCGCGGAATCGCCTGGCGGGCCGCCCAGTTGCCCACCGACCAGCACCGGGACAAGGTCGCCGAGTGGCTGGACATGCTCCTGGAGAGCGTCAAACGGCCCGAGTCGTGAGCCGGGGGAAAGCCGTGGGCATCCGAAGGGACATGCGCCGTCTGTGCGGCGAACTGGTCGCGGAGCTGTCGCTGCCGGCACCGGCGCAGCCCGACGAGCTGTACGCGGCCCTGTGCGGCGCGATGAGCAGACGCCGGGGCCGTCCCGTCCGCTTCCGTACGGCTGCCTTCCCGCCCGGCACCGCCAGCGGCCTGTGGCTGGACATGGCCGAACAGGACCTCGTCGTCATCGAGGAACGCACCGCGCCCGACCACCAGTTGGTCATCCTCGGCCACGAGCTGTGGCACATGAAGGCAGGCCACCGCGGCCACGACGTGGCGGGCGCCGCCGTCGCGGCCCGCTTACTGAGCGACGGCGCCGACCTCCCTGCGACCGTCCTCGCCGTGGCCGCCCGCACCCGCTTCCGGCTCGCCGACGAGAAGGAGGCCGAGAGCTTCGGCCTGCTCCTCGCCAGCAAGTGCCGTACCTGGCTGGCCGGTTCGTCGCGGCGCGGCCCGGTACGGCGCGACGGTCTGGCCGGCCGCATCGAGGCCTCCCTGGGCTGCCACGGACCGCGGCGCTGAAGGTCCGGCGACCATGGACGGGTCCAGCTACTACATCCCTGCCGCCGCCATGGGCGCCGCGATGGCCTTCAAGGCGCCCGCGCTGCTGCGCGGACGGCGCGATCCCCTGCTGCGCTCCGTGGGCGCCCTGCTCACCCTCGCGGGCCTGGTCTTCCTCTTCGCGGCCCCGCCGACCATCGCCGCCGTGAACAGGGCCACCGGGATACGGAACGTCTCCGCGCCCATCGTCTACTGCCTGTTGAGCGCCTTCAGCGCCTCCTGCCTGGTGCTGATCATCAACTGGCGCGACGGCCCGTCCGAGGTGACCCGGCGCCTCGCCCGCCGCTGGATCCTCGGGTACACGGTCGTGGGCGTCACCCTGATCGCGCTGTTCGCCCTCGGGGAGACCCCCGTCGAACGGCTGCGGGACCTCGACACCTACTACGCCAACACCCCGTACATCCGCGAGATGATCGTGCTCTACCTCGCCTCGCTGTCCGTCGCGGGCATCGCGATGAACGTCATGTGCTGGCGCTGGGCGGCGCAGGTCCGCGGCCGGCTGCGCGCCGGGCTGGTGATCATCGCGCTCGGCTCGCTGTTCAACATCCCTTACTCGGCGGCCAAGTTCACGGCGGTGGTGGCCCGCTGGCACGGCGCCGACCTGGACGTGCTGAGCACCGACGTGGCGCCCGTACTGGCCTCGGTCGGGGCCCAGTTCACCGCCGTCGGCTTCTGCGTGCCGCCGGCCTGCCAGCGCATCGGGGACACCTGGCACACCTGGTCGACGTACCGCCGGCTCGGGCCGCTGTGGCGTGAACTGCGCCCGGTCGCCGCGCCGGAGGAGCGGGCGGTGCGCATCTCCTGGTGGTCGCCCGTCGAACTCCAGGTCACCCAGCGGGAGTCCGACATCCACGACGGCATGCTCAGTCTCTACCCCTACTTCGACTCCGCGCTGCGTTCCCGGGCCTACGACGCCGCCGTCGCCGCCGGTTCCTCGCCCGGGGACGCGCAGGCCGAGGCGGACGCCGCGATGGTGACGGCGGCGGTGCGCGCCAAGGCGGCCGACCCCGAGGGCCGGGTCATCAGCTCGGCGAACACGGCGACCGTCCCGGGCGGCTCCGACGCCTCGTCCGTGCACGGCGAGGGCCCGCGCGATCTCGTCCGTATGTCCATCGCGCTCCGCGAGTCACCGGTCGTGGCGGCGGCCCGCGGCGGGACCGGGCACGCGGACAACGGCCCCTAGGGCGTGTCCGCAATGTCGGTGGGTCGTTGGTCCGTTCGTGGTGCGTCGTCATGAAGTGACTGATCAGGCTTGGGCGGTGATCGGGCCGTTG
>NZ_JBEYFY010000025.1:0-108094 GCF_040703595.1 Streptomyces sp. NPDC007084 | reverse complement strand
GCCGGCTCGACACCGGCGCCGAGTACCGGCTGCGGCCGGTCGCGACGGGGCCGTACCGCCTCGTCTCGTACACCCGGGGTGAACTCGCCGTGCTGGAGCGCAATCCGCACTGGGACCCGGCGACCGACCCGGTCCGCCGGCAGCGGGTGGAGCGCGTCGAGGTGCACCTCGGCAAGGACCCGCACGACGTGGACCGGATGCTGCTCGCCGGGGAGGCGCACATCGACCTCGCCGGGTTCGGGGTCCAGCCCTCGACGCAGGAGAGAATCCTGGCCGACCCGGCGCTGCGCGCGAACGCCGACAACCCGCTGACCGGGTTCACCTGGATCTACTGCCTGTCGAGCCGGATCGCGCCGTTCGACAACGTGCACGCCCGCCGTGCCGTCCAGTTCGCCACGGACAAGGCCGCGATGCAGGAGGCGTACGGCGGTTCGGTCGGCGGGGACATCGCGACGACCATCCTGCCGCCGACCCTCGACGGTCACCAGGACTTCGACCGCTACCCGGTGGGCCCGGAGGGGCGCGGCGACCTGGAAGCGGCGCGCGCCGAACTCGCCGCCGCCGGGCTGCCCGACGGTTTCCGGACGAAGATCGCGGCCCGCAAGGACCGGCTCAAGGAGTACCGGGCCGCCGAGGCGCTGGCCGCCGGGCTCGCCCGGGTCGGCATCGAGGCCGAGGTCCTGGACTTCCCCTCGGGCGACTACTTCGACATCTACGGCGGCTGCCCGGCCTATCTGCGCGAACACGGCATCGGGATCATCATGTTCGGCTGGGGCGCCGACTTCCCCGACGGTTACGGGTTCCTCCAGCAGATCGTGGACGGCCGGGCCATCAAGGAACGCGGCAACCAGAACATGGGCGAACTCGACGACCCGGAGATCAACGCCCTGCTCGACCGCGGCGCGACCTCCGCCGACCCGGCCGAGCGCGCCGAGATCTGGCACCGCATCGACCGGCTCACCATGGAGCACGCGGTCATCGTGCCCTACCTGTACCCGCGTTCGCTCCTCTACCGGCACCCGGACGCCCGCAACGTCTATGTGACGGGCGCCTTCGGGATGTACGACTACGTGGCGCTCGGCGCGAGTTGAGGCAGCGCGGACGCCGTGTCCTGCCGGTGGGCTCCCGCCGTCACCGGCAGGGCGAGGCTCCGGCAGGACTGTGCCGCCTCCTGGAACTCCGCCTCGAAGCGGCCCAGTTGGTGCAGGAAGCCCCGGGTGGAGCCGGTGAGTTCGGTGCCCCGGGCGCTGCGCAGCAACAACTGCGCGCCCAGGCCCAGTTCGAGGCGGTGGATGCGGCGGGTCAGCGCCGACTGGCTGATGGAGAGCACGGCCGCCGCCCGGTTGATGCTGCCGTGCCGGGCCACCGCCCGCAGGACGTGCAGATCGTCCACGTCGAGCTTCCGCGCCGCCCGCCCGGTGCCGGACACCGGCGGCGCCTCCCGCTCCGTACGGCCGTCCCGGGTGGTGCGGGCGGCCGCGGTGACCGTCCGTTCGCGGTGCCAGCGTGTCCACCACGGGTCGGCGAGCAGGCCGAGGTGGCACTCGGCGAACCGCCGCAGATAGCGGTCGGCGAGCAGGTCGGCCAGGTGTTCGGCGAGCGCGCCGGGGACGACCGTCGGGTCGACCAGGAGGCTGGTGGAGCGGTGCGGGCGCTCCACCAGGGACCGGTGCACCACGGACGGGGCGACGACGGCGGGGCGGGTCGGGGAGCCGAGCCCGATCGCGTCGCCGCGCCGCAGCATGCCCCGCGCGACGGAGGCGCCGGTGACGTGCAGCGCGGCGGGGGCGGGCAGCCCGGCCGCCTGGAACACCCGCGCCACCAGCACCTCCGAGTCGGGGCCGACCTCCGACACCCACGTCTCCTCCCGCAGGTCGGCGAGCGAGAGCGCGCCGCCGCCGGCCAGCCGGTGGCCGTGCGGCAGGGTGACCCACAGCGGGTCGTCCAGGACGGGGTAGGTGCGGACGGCGCGTTCCACGGACCGGCCCGGGGTGTCCTCCAGGCTCCAGGTGTGCGCCGCGTCCACGTGGTAGCCGGCCAGCCTGCGCATCACCTGCTGGGGGGTGTCGTGGTGTACGGACAGCAGGATGTCCAGCGCGGCGGCGGCGTCCTCGACCACGTCCTCCAGGAACGGTTCGGCGGAGGCGATGGCCAGCACGGCGGGCGCGTCGAGGGCCTCGGGACCGTGCCCGAAGATGTTCGTCTGGACGGCGAGGTCGACCTGCCGGAAGAACCGGCGTCCGGCGGCCAGCAGACGCGAGCCCGCCGAGGTGAGCCGCGCGGTGTGCCGGCCGCGCAGGGTCAGCGGCAGCCCCACCGCCTTGTCCAGCCGCTCCAGTTGGCGTTCCACGGCGCCGCCCCGCGACCCGGTCCTGCGGGCGGCCTCGGTGAGGTCACCGCACTGCCCGACCGCGTCCAGCAGGGACAGGTCGGGGCGCGTGAAGGGGAAACCGGCGGGAGCGGTGTCGGGGGGAGAGGTGAGTGCAGGCTTTATCGCAGGCGGTGTTTCTGACCCGGAAGACAATGTCGGTTTCCTTTGTGGTCAAGGACTGTGCCGTGTGATTGTCCGCAGTGAATCGGTGAATTCGGTTGGCGCTCAGTGGGGTTGGCCGAAGGGGGTTCTGGCCGAAGGGGGTGGCCGAATTCCGTGTATGTCGCTGCGGTGATGTTAGGCACGTCCTCTCTCCGGGCTCTCCTCGATCGGGGAGAGGGGCCGGAGACCTTCCGGAGACCGGGGCCGGTGCGGGGCCGGTGCGGGTCCGGTACGCGGCCGGTGGGGGGCCGGGTGGGTCCGGGTGGAGGGTCCGGGTGGAGGGTCCGTCGTGGGGCTTTCAGGCCTGGTCGGTCGGGCGGATGAAGATCTCGTTGACGGTGGCGTGGGCCGGCGCGGTGACGGCGTAGCGGACCGCCTCGGCGATGTCCTCCGCCTGCAACTGGCGGATTTTCGCGACCCGTTGCTCGATCGCGGCCTTGGTCGGCGCGTGCGTGATGTGCTCCCGCAGCTCCGTCTCGACCGTGCCGGGCTCGATCACCACCACCCGCACCCCGCGCTCGGTGACCTCCTGGCGCAGCCCCTCGCTGAAGCCGTTCACCGCGAACTTGCTCGCGTTGTAGCCGGCCGCGCCGCGCCCCGCGATCCGGCCGGCGATGGAGGAGATCTGCACGACCGTGCCCTGGTTCGCGAGCAGGTGGGGGAGGGCCGCGTGGGTCATGTACATCAGCCCGAGGACGTTGGTGTTGATCATGCGGGTCCAGTCGGTGGTGTCGGCGCCCTCGACGGGGCCGAGCAGCATGATCCCGGCGTTGTTCACCAGGATGTCGAGCCGGCCCAGGGTCTCCACCGTGGACCGTACGGCGTCGGCGGCGGCCCGTTCGTCGGTCACGTCCAGCTCGACGACGTGTACGGCGGCTCCCGTCGCGGCGAGTTCGTCGGCGAGGGCGGTGAGCCGGCCGACCCGGCGTGCCGCCACGGCGACGGCCGCGCCCTGTGCGGCGAGCGCTCGCGCGGTGGCCGCGCCGATTCCCGAACTCGCGCCCGTGACGAGCGCGACCTTTCCGTGCAGTGCTGATGTCGACGTCATCATTCCCCCGGGGGGTGGGTGGTGAAAGGACGGGTGGTGGAAAGTGGTGCGTGGGGAGGGGTGGCCAATAGGGGGAGTCAGGGGATACGGGGTAGGGGCGGGAATCGCGGGGTGCCGAATCGACGGGGCGCCCTGCTTGCTTCCGGCCCTTTCCAGCCCTTTCCGGCCCTTTCCGGCTCTTGTGGTCTCGTGGTCAGGGCGCAGGCGGGGTCAATTGGGCGCGGATAAACGGACGTTAGCAGCCCGGCAGGTGGCGGGTGAATGGCCGGCGGAGCCGCAGGTTATGACTGTTTCCGGCCGGTTATGCGTGCCGGGCCCGGGGCCCACCGCGTCGGTGCGCGGGCACGGCAGATTGGGGCGGCGACAGCACGTCGGCGCGACCCCGGGCAACGGCCCGCGCAGCGATAGGCGGTGGATGATGCAGAACGACGCGGCACTCCAGGACGAGACGGCGGCCCCCTCGTACCCGATGCCACGGGTCTGTCCGGTGGACCCGCCGCCGCAGCTCGCCGGACTGCGCGCCGGGCCCGCCGCGAGCAAGGTCACGCTGTGGGACGGCAGCCGGGTCTGGCTGGTCACCTCGCACGCCGGCGTGCGGGCCGTGCTGGGCGATCGCCGGTTCACCGCCGTCACCAGCGCGCCGGGCTTCCCGATGCTGACCCGCACCTCCCAACTGGTGCGCGCCGCACCGCACACGGCCTCCTTCATCCGCATGGACGAACCCGACCACTCCCGGCTCCGCTCGATGCTCACCCGGGACTTCCTGGCCCGCCGGGCGGAGGAGATGCGGCCGGTGCTGCGGGAGCTGCTCGACGGGATGCTGGCCGAGCTGGTCGCCTCCGGTGAGCGGCCCGTCGACCTCGTCACCCGGCTCACGACCCCCGTGCCCTCCAAGGTGATCACGCTGCTCTTCGGCGTGTCCGAGGGGGACTTCATCGAGAGCCGCAGCGCGATCCTCATCGACCGTGGCTACACCCCCGAGCAAGTCGCCGCGGCGCGGGACGAGTTGGACGGGTTCCTGCGTGAGCTGGTCGAGGAGCGGGTGGCCGATCCGGGTACCGACCTAGTGAGCCGGCTGGTGACCGAGCAGGTGCGGCCCGGCCGGCTGAGCGTCGAGGAACTCGTGCCGATGTGCCGGCTGCTGCTGGTCGCCGGGCACGGGACGACCGCCAGCCAGGCCGCGCTCAGTCTGCTCAGCCTCGCCACCGACCCGAACCTGGCCGGTGCGCTCGCCAAGGACGAGACGCTGCTGCCCAAGGCGGTGGACGAGCTGCTGCGCTTCCACTCCATCGTGCAGAACGGGCTGGCCCGCGCCGCCGTCGAGGACGTCCAGCTCGACGACGTGACCATCCGGGCCGGCGAGGGGGTCGTCCTGTCGCTGGCCGCCGGGAACCGGGACGAGCGGGTGTTTCCGTCCCCCGACACCCTCGACCCGCACCGCGACGCCCGCCGCCATCTCGCCTTCGGGCACGGCATCCACCAGTGCCTCGGCCAGTGGCTCGCCAAGGTCGAGATCGAGGAGATGCTCGCCGCCGTCCTGCGCTGGATGCCGGGCGTGCGCCTCGCGATCCCCTTCGAGGAACTGGACTTCCGCCACGAGGTGTCGAGCTACGGCCTCGGCGCGCTGCCGGTGACTTGGTGAGGGGGCCGGACGGGGCACCGGGCGTGAGCGACGGGGGCGGCCCGCGTAACCCCGGCGGCACCGGGGGACGCCGGGACTCAGGGGACGCCCGCGACCCCGGGAGCTTGGGTGACCCCGGTGACCGCAGGGGTCTTCGCGACTCCAGCGGTCCCGGCGCCCTCGCCGACCCCGGGCGCGCCCGCACCTCCGAGGGCACCCGCGACCCTGGCGAGGCCCGCGACCCCGGTGATGCCCGCAACCTCGGCGAGGCCCCCGGCCCCGGCGATGCCCGCGACCCCGGCGATGCCCGCGACCCCGGCAGCCCGGGTGACCCCGGCAGCCCGGGTGACCCCGGCAGCCCGGGTGACCCCGGCAGCCCGGGTGACACCGGCGGTGCGGGTGCCCCCGACAGCCCGGGTGCCCCCGGCCGCGCGAGTCCGGACCACTCGGCTACGCCCCCGTCCGGCCCGGCAGCGCCCCCATCCGGCCCGGCGGCACCCCCGTCCGGCCCGGCGGCAGCCCCAGAAGGCCCGGCGGCAGGCCCCGAGGCCGCGCAGGCGGGCCCGGAGAGCGCCGGCCCCGACGTCGGGGACCAAGGCGCCGGGATGACGGTTGCCGTCGTCCCCGACGCCTGCTGTGCCATGGGCCGGTGCGCCGCGACCGAACCCCGTCTCTTCGCGCAGGACCCCGACACCGGCACCGTCGTGCTGCTCGACCCCACCCCCGCACCCGCCCTGCGCGAGTCGGCCCGGCTCTGTGCCGAGCTGTGTCCGTGCGGCGCCATCACGGTCACCGAGAGCTGAGTGGAGCGATGATGATCCAAGCCCCTGGTTCCCCGTCCGTTGCCCCCGAGGCGGCGCTCGCGGCCGACGGCTCCCCGATGGGGGAGGCGGCGCGCTGGGCGGTCGGCCTGCTGACGGCACCGGACCTCACGGCGGACGACGTCACCCTCGACCGCTTCGTCCCCACCACCGCGCCCGGGCGCGCCCGCAGCTTCCCCGCGAGGGTGGGGGAGTGGCGCGAGAAGGGGCCGTTCACCGTCCTCGACTACCAGCCGATCGCCCACAAGGGCTGGGTCACCCTGGCCGGCCCGGGCGGCGCGCGGCACACCCTGTCGCTCACCCTGGACTCCTCCGGGCTGATCCGCATCCTCACCTTCCTGCCCGAGATCCGGATTCCCGAGATCGACGACTGGGCCGCGCTGGAGGACGCGCTGCGCGTGCCCGGCGTCGAGCACTCGGTCCTCGCCGCGCGGCTGACGCCCGACGGGATCGAGGTGCTGCACGCCTCGGACGCGGACCGCCCGATGCCGGCCGGATCGGCGTACAAGCTGTACGTGATGCGGGCCCTCGTGCGGGCGGTAGAGGACGGCGAGCTGGGCTGGGACGACGAGGTCACCGTCCGGCCCGAACTGCGCAGCCTGCCCACCGGCGACATGCAGGACCTGCCGGACGGCACGCGGGTCTCCGTGCGCGAGACGGCGTACAAGATGATCGCGATGAGCGACAACACCGGCGCCGACCTGATCGCCGACCGGCTCGGCCGGGAGGCCGTCGAGCGGGCCGTCGCCGCGTCCGGGCACCACGACCCGGCACTGCTGCGGCCCTTCCTGACCAGTCACGAGGTCTTCGAACTCGGCTGGGGCAAGCCGGAGTCGCGGGCCGCGTGGGCGGAGCGGGACGAGGCGGGGCGGCGCGAGCTGCTGCGGGCGATCGCCGGCCCGATCACGGTCCGCGGCTCCGACCTCGGCGAGACCGTCCACCGGCTCGGCCTCGACTGGCACATGAACGCCTACGACGCCGTACGCGTCCTCGACGGGCTGCGCCGGGACAGCGCGCGCGACACGACCGGGACCGTCGAGCACATCCTGACCGCCTACCCCGGCGTCGCCTTCGACCCCGAGCGCTGGAACAGGGTCTACTTCAAGGCCGGTTCCTGCCCCGGCGTCATGATGTTCTGCTGGCTCCTGGAGGACGCCGAGGGCACCGCGCACGTACTGGTGCTGCGCCAGTGCGCGGACGAGCAGAAGCCCATCGGGGACGGCCTGTTCCTGCGCGGCCTCGGCTCCCGGGTCGTCAACTCCCCGCTCCTGACGGCGAAAGCCGTCCGGTGAGCGTCCGGGACCGGCTTCTCGCCGTCCTCGTCGCCGTGCTGTGGGGGCTGAACTTCCTCGCGGTGCGGGTCGGGCTCGACCACTACCCGCCGTTCTTCCTCTCCGCGCTGCGCTTCGTCGTCCTCGCGATCCCGGTGATCGTCTTCGTGCCCCGCCCGAAGGTCCCGCTGCGCTGGCTGGTGATCTACGGACTCGGCTTCGGCGCCATGCAGTTCGGGCTGCTCTTCCTCGCCATCGACCAGGGCATGCCCTCCGGCCAGGCCTCCGTCGTGGTGCAGGCGTCGGCGCCGTTCACCATGCTGCTCGGCGCGCTGCTGCTGGGCGAACGGATCTCCCGTCGCCAGCTCGCCGGGGTCGCCGTGGCCGTCGCCGGCATGACCCTGATCGCCGTCGAACGGGCCCGCAGCGCGGCCCTGTTGCCGCTGCTGCTCACCCTGCTCGCGGCGCTCGGCTGGGCGTTCGGCAACATCGCCAGCCGGCGTGCGCGGCCCGACCATCCGCTGCGGTTCGCCCTGTGGATGTCGGTCGTGCCGCCCCTGCCGCTGCTGGCCCTCTCGGCGGTGATGGAGGGGCCCGGCACGGGCTGGCGCGACTTCGGCGCCTCGTTCTCCGCGGACGGCTGGCCCGGCCTGGTCGCCCTCGTCTACACCGCGCTGGCCGGCTCGGTGGTCGGCTCCGGCATCTGGACCACGCTCCTGAAGCGGTACGAGGCGGGCAAGGTGGCGCCGTTCTCCATGCTGGTACCGGTCGTCGCGGTCCTGGCCGCCTGGCTGGCCCTCGGCGAACAGCCGACCCTCTGGTCCGCGCTCGGCGGCGCGGCGGTCGTCACCGGCGTCCTGCTCGGCACGGGCTGGACCCCCTTCGGCCGTCGCCGCACCCCAGTCGGCCGCCCCGCCCCGGCCGGTCGCGCCGCGCCCCCGCCCCCGCCGCCGGTGGAGGGCGCCGCCGCGGTCCCGCCACAACCGGCGCGACCGTTACAACCACCGCGACCGGCGCGGCCGGCGCCCCCCACCGCCCGGAGCCGGCCCGGAGACGTCCGGCGCTGACCTGTGGCTGTGCCCGCTCACCCGGTGAGCGGGCACAGCCACAGGTGACCGAAAGCCTCCAACGACGCCCGGATCAGGGCGCGTTGGACGATCCGACCAGCCCGGTCCAGGTCGTCCAGCGGTCGGTCGGGGTGAAGCCGAGGGAGGCGTTGACCCCGATCATCGGGGTGTTGTCCTCGGCGTTCGTCGTTTCGATCAGACGGACGGCGGGCTCGTGGCGCAGCACGTACTCCAGGTTCGCGAGCTTCAGCAGCCGGCCCAGCCGGTGGCCCCGGTGGGCGCGGTGGACGACCGTCATGCCCTGGAGCGCGTACGCGGGGTTGCCGGTGGTCTTGGAGACGCTGGTGTACCCGGCGAGCCGGCCGCTCTCCTCGTGCAGCACACCGGTGTGGTACGCCTTCCGGCCGCGCCCGACCCGCATGGTCTCGAACTCCCGCGCGTAACTGGTCCCGATCTCCTGCTCCTCGCCCAGGTCTCCGCTTTCGTTCTCCGACGACTCGTCGCCCAGGGACTGTTCGAGGACGGAGACGCGTACCGCGTACTCGTCCGGCGTGATGGTTCCCCAGGTCACCAGGGTGTAGCCGGGAGGGGTGTCGGGGACTCCGGAGGCCAGCGGGTCGTGGGCGCCGAGGTCCAGCCACTGGTGCACCCCGGCCGGGGCGGCGGCCCGGCGCGCGCCGACCGCCGCGGCGAAGTCCGCCGGCGCGGGGTCCCGTCCGGGCCCGCCGGGAAGCGGCTCCACGACGGTCCCGGACAGCACGGAACGGCCGTGCCCGGCGGCGAGTTCGCCCGCCCGCCCGTACAGCGCGCGCCCGATGCCCCGGCGCCGCAGCTCCGGGTGGACGAGGAGCTGGTCGACCCGGGCGAGGTCCGCGCCGTCGGGCAGCGCGAGCCGCAGCGCGCCGACGACGCGGTCCCCCTGGCCCTCGTGGCGGACCACCCAGTCCTCCAGCTTGGTCGCGGGCGGCGGGAAGCGCAGCGAGCCCGTCATGTCGGCGGCGCAGGGCGGCGCGGCCCCCGGCACGTCCCCGGCCGCGTCCTCCAGCAGCGTCAGCCACTGCCGCACGGTGGTCTCGTCGTCGGCGGCCAGCGGGCTGAACCGCATGCCCCGGGTGCTGTCGTTCACGGTGTGGTCTCCCGGTCGGGGTCGGCACGGTCGGTGTGGTGGGTGCGGGCTGCGCGGGCGGTGCGGTCGGCGGGGTCGGCGGGGTCGGTGCTCTCGGCGAGATCGAGATCGAGATCGAGGTCGAGGTCGAGATCAATGCGGTCGGGGGCGACGCCCATCGCCTGGACGTCGTAGAGGCCGAAGGCGGGATGGACGTAGACGTTGGTGACCCACGGGTTGCGGAAGTGCAGGGTCTTGTCGTGGACCAGCGGCAGGATCACGGCGTGTTCCATCACCAGGCGTTCGATCTCCCGCCAGTGGCGGGCGCGTTCGGCCGGGTCCGTGGTGTGCAGGCTGCGGTCCACGAGGTCGTTGACGCGCGGGTCGTCGAGTTCGGAGATGTTCCAGTTGCCGCCGTTGCGGCGGATCTGCCGGCCGTCGACCAGCGGTGCGAGGAAGCCGTACTCGGTGGGGAAGTCGGCGCCCCAGTCGGTGACGACGAGCCCGAGCGCGTGCTTCCGTATCGTCTCCGGGTGCCCGGCGCCCAGGCTGAAGTAGCTGGCGACGTCCAGCTCCTTGACGGTCAGCCGGATGCCGACGCGGGCCACCGACTCCGCGACCGCGTCCGCGACGAGCCGGAACTTGCCGCGCTGGGTGCCGATCACCGCCTCGAACCCGTCCGGCAGCCCCGCCGCGGCGAGTTCGGCGCGCGCCGCGTCGAGATCGCCGCGCAGGTCGGGCCCGGTCGGATAGAGGTCGAGACGCTGGTGGGCGGGGAGCCGGGGCGGGAAGAGGGCGGTGGTCAGGTCGCCGCCCACGACCGGTCCGCCACGCGCCTGCTGGAGCAGGATCTTGTCGGCGGCGTAGTGCACGGCCCGCCGCGCGTGCACATCGCCGAACGGCGGGACGTGCGGCTGGAGCGAGACGAAGTGCAGGAAACTGGTGCGCGGGTTGTCGGTGCGCGAGCGCAGCACGCCGTCCGCCGTGACCCGGTGCTGCGCCGCGTGCTGGAGTCCCCGGCCTTCGAGGTTGATGTCGAACTCGCCCGCGATCAGCCGCCGGTCGAGTTCGTCCACGTCCACACCGATGGTCAGCTCGACCCGGTCGGGCAGCGCCGGACGGACCGGGTCGGTGGCCCGGTCCCAGAACGGGTTGCGTTCCAGGTGCAGGAAGCGGCCGGGCCGGTGCGCGGCGATCCGGTACGGGCCGCTGGAGCGCGGGTTCTCCCCGTACTCGGCGCCGAGGTCCGCGCGGCGCGGCACCGGGGCGGCGGCGGGCTGTGCCATCAGGTGGTCGAAGTCGGAGAAGGGCCGGCGCAGGTGGAAGACGATCGTGCGGTCGTCGGGCGTGCGCACCGACTCCAGGGGTTCGTCGGTGCGGTACGGGCCCGGGTAGGGCCGCGCCGGATCGTCCAGCAGCGGGATCAGATAGGTGGGCCCGCCGGGCAGCACGTCCTGCGCGAACACCCGCTGTACGGCGTTGCGTACGTCGTCGGAGGTGAGCGGCGAACCGTCGTCGTAGCGCAGGTTCGGGCGCAGCCGGTAGGTCCAGGTGCGGCCCCCGTCGGCGACCTGTCCGGGGCCCTCGGCGAGGTCGGGGACGGGCACCAGCCCGGCGGGGCCCGCGTCGGCGGGGTACGCCATGAGGGTGCGGTTGAGCATCCGCTGGAGCAGCCAGACCCAGACGTAGTAGGTGCGGGCCGGGTCGAGGGAGTCCACGTCGGCCGAGGACACCAGCCGCAGGGTGCCGCCGCGCGCGGCCGAGGGGTTGACCACCGCCCCGACGCCGGCGTTCCAGCCGGCGCCCGCGAGGGGGAGCCGTTCCGTTCCGGTACTCATCGTGTGCTCGCCTCCGTACGGCGCTCCCGGCCCCTCCTGTCCCCGGCCCGCCCGCGGGGCAGCCGGAGCAGGAAGGCGTGTTCCTCGCTCGCCAGGCAGCCCCGGGCGAGCTTGGCCTCGATGCTGCCGATCCCGGCGTGCAGGACGGCCACGCCCTCGCGGGCCGCCGCTTCGAGGACGCGGTAGTACAGGACGTCGTAGTAGAGCGGCAGCTTGCCCTGGGCGTCGTAGTCGAAGCCGGCGCGGTGGCCGAACCACTGTTCCTCGCCGCGCGCCCGCGACCGCAGCACCATCCCGAAGCCGATGATGATCCCGTCCTGGCGCGCCACCGACACCATCGCGTCCTCGCCCATGACCTCGGAGATCCAGCTCAGCAGGGACGCCGAGTGCTCGGGGCTGGCCGGGTTGCCGTACTTGCGCAGCAGGTTGCAGTCGAGTTCGCCGAGGCGCGGGGCGAGTGCCTTGGTGAGGGGTTCGAGGTGCACCTCGACCTTCGCCTCGGCCAGGGCCCGGCGCTCCAGGCGCACCCGGCGGCGCCGGTGTTTGCTCATGTTCGCCAGGAACTCGTCCCAGCCGCCGGGCGGGATGGGCAGCCAGGCGTAGTGCGCCGAGAGGTGCGAGCGGTAGCCGCGCGCGTGCAGCAGGCCGGTCAACCCGGCGTCCCGGACGTCGACATGGGGGAAGCAGACGCTGGCCGCACCGCGTTCCTCGGCGAGTTCCTCGGCGCGCTCCACCAGCGCCTCGACGTCACCGGGCCCGGCGTCGGGTCCGGCGAGGGCGCGGGTGCGGCCCAGGTGCCGGCCGCCGCACACCAGGGACGGCAGCAGGGCGGCCGGATCACCGTCGGCGACCTCCCGCAGGACCTCCCGTGCCCCGGGCGTGCCGCCGTCCTCCAGGGCGTGCGCGAGCATCGCGTCCGGGCGGGCCAGCAGCCAGGGCACGGAGTCGTCGGCCCAGGCGGCGACCAGCCCGGCGACGGGCTCGCCGCCGCGCCGCCGGACCAGGAAGTCCATCGTGGTACCGGAGTTGCGCTCCTGCACCGCGAGCCAGCGCGGGGTCTGGAAGAAGTCCTCCGGGCCGAGCAGACCGTCCCAGCCGGCGTCCGGCAGGGCGGCGGCGTCCGCGACCGGCCGGACGTCGCCGTGACCGGCCGGATACGGACCGGCGCCGGTCACAGCCCCTTCTTCCCGGCCGAGGCCGCCCGGTCCCCGGCGGCCAGGTCTTCGGTGGCCTGGTCTTCGGTGGCCTGGTCTTGGGCGGCCTGGTCTTGGGAGGCGAGGTCCCCGGTCCCGGACCCGGGCTCCTCGTCCTCGACCACGAAGTCGAGGTGCGCGGCGGCCTTGTCGGCGAGGGCCTGGGCCTCCAGGCGGTCGGGGCCGTTGCAGTAGGTGAAGCCGACGCAGGAGGAGTTGTCCATCCGCTGGAGCAGATGGTCGCCCTTCTCCACGTGCAGCAGCACCTGCACACCGGGCACCGAGGCGGCGGCCTCCACCCCGTCGACGCGCCGCAGGACACCGCGCCGGGTCGGGTAGATCATGCGGACGGCCGCGCCGCCCGAGTGCCGGACCGGCTCGATCGCCGGGACCTCGCCGATCGCCAGCAGCCAGGCGTCCAGGATGGGGCTGCGCCCGGTCACGTCGGTGACCAGCATCGTCATACAGCTCGACGGGGTGCGCGGGTTGGCCTCGATGATCCGCCAGCCCGACTCGGTGCGCCGCACCTCGGTGTGGCAGGGGCCGTGGTCGTAGCCGATGGCCTCCAGGGTGGCGATGACGGCCCCGTAGAGCTGTTCGCGCTCGTCGTCGGGCAGCGACACCGGGAAGGTGTGGCCGCACTCGATGTACGCCGGGTCGCCGAAGAGGTCTTTCGAGGTGACGCCGTAGACGTGGGTGTGCCCGTTCACGGTCATGGTCTCGACGCTGACCTCGACGCCCTCGACGTACGTCTCCAGCAGGACGTCCCCGGAGCGGGGCTGGCCGCGCAGGCTCCGCCGGATGCCGGACAGTTCCCGCCAGGCCTCGACGAGCTGGTCCATGTCGTCGACCCGGCGCACCCCGTAACTGATCGCCTCGGCGGGGGGTTTGGCGATCATCGGGAAGCCGAGCCGGCGGGCCGCCTCGGGAAGCTGCCCGGCGTCGCCGACCAGCACGTGCGGGATGTTGTACGGCACGTCGCCGAGGGCCACCCGCAGCCGGTCCTTGGTGTTGGCCTTCTCCACGGCGGCCGGGTCGGGACCGGGCAGGCCGAGCCGGCGGGCCGCCTGCGCGGCGAGCACCGTGTGGTAGTCGGAGAACGAGGTCAGCCCGTCCACGAGCGGTGCGCCGTCCTCGCCGGTCACCACGGCGAGCACGGCTTCGAGGTCGGTGGTGTCGACGTCCAAAACCCGGTCGACCGCGCCGGCCAGCGGGTGGGAGTCCCAGTCGTGCCCGTGGGTGTACCAGGACCGGTCGCCGGTCAGCAGCCACACCTCCAGACCGTGCTCGCGGGCCTGGTACAGACCGAGGACGAACGGGTGGTTCTGCATGTGCTCGACGATCGCGACGCGCTTGCCGGCGAACATCGCGTAGTCGGCCAGGGGTGTTGTCATGGGAACCGCCTCCATGGTCCCGCCCGCCGATCAGGTCGGGGGCGGCGCAGTCGACTGGCGTTGCCCACCAGTTGACCGCGCGGCCCCGCCGCTGGCCACGAATCGGGTGGTCACACGCATAGGCGGTCGGCGAGGCGCATAGGAACCCCGGACGCGCAGGCGGCACACGGCACGCCGGTCCCGTACGGAGGAGTCGCCCACCCGGGGCCCGTACGGACGAGTCGCCCACTCGGGGCCCGTACGCCCGACATCGCTCAGGCCGCCCCGTACGGACGACATCGCTCAAGCGGCCCCTTATGGACGACTCCGTGCCGCCGGAGCTGCTCAAGCGGCTTGCTTACAGGGCGAGTTGCCTACTCCGGCCGTGGCTGTGTCAGGGCCGCGAGGCCGCCGAGTACGGCGAACAGGGCCAGGAACGCGGCCGTCGCGGCGTCCCCGACCGCGTCCTCCACGACGTGCCCGCCGATGAGGAACCACCCCACCGTGCCCACCAGCAGCAGGAGATGGTTGCCGCGCTCGCCCAGCAGGCGCATCCCCGCCCACAGCAGCAGCGGCATCGACAGGACGCCGGCGGCCCCGGCGAGCAGCGATTCGAGGGAACCGGTGAGGAAGGCGTCCTCGCTCGCCTCGCGCACGCCCTGCGCCCAGGAGCGGCAGGACGTCCAGACGCCGTAGCAGACGACGGCGGACACCGCCGCGACGGCGGTGCCCTTGGCCCAGCGGGTGGTCCGTCCCGCGATGGTGCGGTTGGTCATGGTGGCAGCCTTCCATGGCACGGGGACGGGGGCCCGGGTACGCGACCCGGACCCCCGCCCCGCTGTGTCTCAAGCGGTCACAGCGAGTGCTGCAGGCTGTCGGCGTAGAGCCGGGCGCCCGCGATCTTCGGGTGGAACGACTTCATGGACGGTGCCACGTTGCCCGGCAGCCAGTCCCAGTCGCGGTTGTCGGCCTTCGAGTGACCGGACAGGACGATGCCGTTCACGTCCTCCGGGTCACCGCAGATCGCCTTGCCGGCGAACTCGTCGCGCGGGTCGGAGAACACCGCCTTGGCGTTGTAGAGGCTGTTGGCGTCGTTGACCGCGCCCTGCATCTCGGCGGCGAGCGTGTCCGCCATGCCGTTCAGCCACGGAGCCTCCTCCGTACCGATGCCGATGACACAACTCCCCTCCTTCTCCAGGAGCTTCGGGTATCCCATCAGTACGATCTTGGCGTTCGGCGCCTTCTGGTGCAGCGAGTTGAGCATGCTCGCCAGACGTGGCCTGATCTGCTCGTGCAGCCACTTGGGCGCCCACTCCTCCAGCGAACCGGTCTTCTGGCCGTTCTTCTGGCCGGTGTCCGGGTCGACCGCGTCGATGGAGTTGTTGTTGCACACGGTCAGGGCCGTGATGCACTCCTGGACGATGTCGGCGAACCGGGCGTCGTTGCCGCCGATGGACAGGGTCACCAGCGTGGTGTTCTGGTCGAGGTAACCCTGCTGGATCTGCGGGAGTTCACTGCTCTGGCCCTGGTTGAGGATGTTGAAGTGGCGGGCGCCGGAGCAGGCGATGAAGTGGTAGTCCATGTTCGCGTCGCGGTCGTCGGCCATCGCGCCGATCGACTTGCTGTAGCCGGGCAGGGTGGCCTGCCGCGACCAGGCGTACTTGGACCGGTGGCACTTGTCCTCGGTGTCGGGCTGCGTCGAGTCGTAGTAGTCGGACTCGGGGTAGTAGTCGTCGCCGCCGTTCGCCGAGGCGCCCTCGCCGGAGGAGTAGGAGTCGCCCATCGCGACGACCTGGTTGGCGGGCTTGGCGCTCATCGGCTGGAAGCCGACCGAGTCCCAGGCCACGTCCTCGCTGCCCTTGCCGTCCTGGGTGACGTTCGACAGCGAGACGGTGGGCGTGCCGGTGAAGTTGAAGACCCCGAGGGAGACCCACTGGTTCTTCATCACCCGCTGGAGCAGGGTGCGGTTGGGGCTGGTCGAGTTGGAGCCGCCGACCTTGTAGAGCGCCTGGCGGGTGTGCGCGCCGTGGTCCGGGAGATGGATCCACACGCGCATCCAGCCGCGGTCCGGCTTGTTCAGCGTCCAGGTGCCGGTGGTCTGGAGCTTGGTCGCGTCGGCCGTCCCGGACTTGTTGGTGTGCGAGAACCAGAAGTGGTTCCCGTACGCGGCGCCGATCTGGTGCAGGTCGATCCGGCCGGAGGCGGTCCCGAAGCCGAAGCCGAAGGTGCCCGCCGAGGAGACCGCCCCGCACGATCTGCCGCTGGACCCGGCCGGTACGACGCCGTTGTCCACGTCGTCCACGACATACGTGCCGGACGGCAGCCCGGAGGCGCAGTCGGGCGGGTAGGAGTTGGCGTCCGGCTGCTCGGGATAGGTGTCGTCGAACCGGTGGATCGCGTTGCCGCACTGCGCGGCCGAGGTGCAGTTCTTCCAGGTCGAGGCCTTGGTGAACCAGCACTTCAGATACAGCGGGTCCGAGGTGCTCGGGTCGCCGGGCAGCAGGCAGGGGCCGCCGCCGGTGTTGTTGGTGGCGCCGTCGCTGATCTTCGACGGGTCGCAGTTGTTGCTGCTGTCGCAGAACAGCGAGATGGGCGGCTTGGCCGCGGTGCGCGCGGCGGTGGTGGTCCACCAGGCGGCGCGGTAGCCGGGCTGGAAGTCACCGGGGGCGAACATCGCCGAGATGGGGCGGGCCGCCCAGCCGACGACCTTCTCCTCGTAGGGCCAGTCCTGCGGGTGCGCCGCGTGGCTGTAGTCGTCGCCGCCGGCCGAGTTCTCCAGGAACGGCGTGCGGTTCTCCTTCCACAGCGGGTTGGCCGGGTTGTTGGTCCAGCCGAGGCCCCACTTGCCGGCGTTGCTGCCCGCGTCCGCCTTCAGGTGGTAGCCCGTGTTGTAGGCCCACAGGGCGGCGAACCAGTTCTCGATGTACTGGGGGCTGCCGTCGTTGATGGTGATCCCGTCGGCGCGGGTCTGGTTCCACTTCTCGACCAGGATGTTCACCCCGGCCGCGATGTTCGCCGCGTAGTCGAGGGCGATGGCCTCCTGCTGCGCGGGCGTCTTCGTCGGCTGGCCCTTGCCGGGCAGCCGCATGCCGTCGGTGACCTGGGTGACGCCGTAACCGCAGTCGGACTTGCTCCAGTTGATGGACCACGGGTCGGTCTGGCTGCCGTCGGAGGTGTAGGAGACGCCGTAGAAGTTGCCGACGAGCGGGTTGGCGGTGACGCCGGGGACGGCGTACCGGGTGGCCTGCCACATGTTGGACTCCTGCGCGGTGACGCCGAGCATCACCTGCGCCGGGATGTGCCAGTTGGCCCCGCTGCCGCCGCTCAGCGCCTGGAGCGGGAACATGGTCTGCGGGGCGTAGGCGCCCATGCCGGTGTTCTTCCAGTTCGCCGCGCGGGTCGCGCCCTTGTTGAGCGCGCCGACGACCGCCTGGTCCACGGCCCACTCGATCTGCCGCGGGGTCGGCTGGAACGCCTGCTTCTTCGGGTCGTTGCGCGGCACCGAGCACGTACGGTCGGTGTCGACGGGCGCGGCCATGGGGCTCGCCTGGGCGGACTTTCCGGAGACCGCCGACTTGCCGGTGACGGAGCTTCCGGGGGCCGCCGGCTTGCCGTTGACGGAGCTTCCGGAGGCCGCCGACTTGCCCGTGACGGACTTCCTGGCCGGGGCTTTCCCGGGGGCGGACCCGGCGGGCGCGGCCAGGGCCGGGCTCATCGCGGTTCCGGCGCGCTGGGCCGCCGCGTCACCGATCCGGTTGCCCGGCGCGGCGTCCAGGACCGTGGTCTTCCCGGTGTCCAGGGCCTTCAGCGTGATCCGCGCGGCCCGCGCCGAGAAGGAGTCCTTCTGGGAGATGCGGGAGTCCTTGCCGTCCGCCCACGCGGTGGTCACCGCGGCACCGCCTCGGCTGGAGATCCGGGCGTCCTTCGCGATGCCGCCCGGGTTGCGGACGGCCGAGGGCAGCGAAGCGTCCGTCTTCGCGGTGCCGGTGACGTACACCGTGCCGGCCGGGGTGCGCGCCAGGTCGAACGCGGTGAGCGAGCCCTGACCGAGCTGGGCGGCCCGCCCCTTCGCGTCCGGCTTCGCGAGCGCGCCCGCGGTGACCCGGGAGACGGCGGCCTGGTCGTCGGCCGCGGACTTCTTCGCGCCGCCGGGCAGCCGGTCGATGAACGTGACCCCGCCGTCGGCGTCCGGCTGGAGCTGGAACGGCACGGCGTGGGTGACGGCGACGGTCTTCACGGTGCCGCCCTGGACGCGGACGACCCGGTTGCCACGGGCGCCGACGATCGCGCCGCCGACGGGGACCGCCGAGGTGACCTGGCCGGGCACCTTGGTGGTCACGGCCTTGCCGGTGGCCGCGGTGACCGAGACCAGCCGGGTCTGGTTCGTCCGGGAGGTGGCCTCGTCGGTGAACTGCGAGAACACCGCCTTCTCGGCGGTGCCGCAGCCCGGCGAGAAGTAGCCGAGGGTGGCCTGGAAGGGGAGCTTGCGCACGGCTCCGGACCGCAGGTCCACGATCGCGGTGAACGCGCCGCGGCTCATCAGGTCGGGCTTGTTGGTGAAGGTGCGCGGCGCGTACGCGACCGCCGCGTACCGGCCGGAGCCGGTCAGGCAGGCGTTGCCGATCCAGGTGTCCGTCTCGAAGCCGGGCTCGGACAGGGAGGCGGCGGTCTTCCAGGCGTAGCCGTTCTTCTCGTCGGCGATCATCACGTGGAAGCCGGTGCCGTCACCGGAGGTGGTGAACGCCCGGTCGGCCGACGCGGTGTAGTCCTTGCCGAGCAGCTTCGCCCGCTGCTCGGCGGGGACCGCGTCCGGCCGGCTGAGCGCCGGGTCCTTGCCGTCCGCCTTCAGGGACTTGGGGGCGGGGGACCAGCCGTCGGCCGCGCCGGGCGGTGCCGCGTTCGCGTAGGCCTGCGTGGTGCCGATGCCACAGGCCACCGCTATCGCGACGGCCGTGGCGACCGGGACCCGCGCCTTCCTCAGTCTGCTGCGTCTCAACGTCGTTTCCTTCATGTGGGGTGCACGCCCGGATCGGGACGTGTGACCTGTGGGGGGAGGAGCGAGCAGCGTGGCACCGGCCGCTCTTCGGCCGATCCCCTCCAACTCCCTGCGGGCCAGTGCTGGTTCACGTCCAACTGCTTCAGGCCGTTGGCCGGTTCGCGCTGAGTGCGCGTACTCAGGCGTCCCGCCGGCCCCTCTGCCACGCTGGACGGCATGTCCTCGCGCGAGCGCCGCCCGGCCGTGTCCGCCCTGACCGCCGCCGCGGCGGCCACCGTCCTGTCCGCCGCCCTGTGCCTGACCGGCTGCGGCACACACCGCCCGGCGGCGGCAGCGGGCGGCACCCCGAACCCGTCCGCCCCGGCCTCCGCCCCGGCCTCCGCTTCGGCGTCCCCGCCGCCGAGCCCGCACGCCGAGCCGGACCGCGGCGACAGTGCGCCGCACAACGCGGAGAACAACGTGGGGCGCCGGCCCGGCGAGATGACCCCGGCGGACAAGGAGGCGGCGGTCGCCGGGGCGGCGAAGGTCCGGCCCGTACTGGAGAAGCTGCGCGCCGAGGGCCGCGTCGACCCGGACGCCGTACGCCCCGCGCTCGCCGCCCTCGGTTTCCCCGCCGCCGACCTGCGCGTCCAGGAGCCGTGGTCCCGCTGGAACGTCGACCACTCGGAGAAGGTGCCGGGCACGCTCTACGGCATCCGGATCGGCGGCACCGCCTGCGTCTCCGGCATGGTGGACGCGGGCCAGGTCTGGGCCGAGGCCACGGGACCGTACCCGGAAACCGGGTGCGTGGCCCCTCCGGTGGCGCACTGAGGGCGCCGCGGACCGGGGGGCGTACGTGAGGGGGCTTTCCGGTGAACGGCTAGCATCGCGGCACAGTTGTCGGCCGGGATGGGGTGGGTGTCGTGTCACAGGCACAGGAGGAGACGCAGGAGGAGGCACAGCGCGGGGCGCAGCGGGTGCCCCGGATCGCCGTCTCCGTGGTGACCATGGGCAACCGCCCCGCCGAGGTCGACGCCCTGCTCACCTCCGTGGCCAAGCAGGACGTCGCCCCCGCCCGGATCGTGATCGTCGGCAACGGCTGCCCGCTCCCCGAGTTCGCCGAACGCCTCGGCCTGCCCGGCGAGGTGACCGCGATCGAGCTGGACGAGAACCTCGGCTGCCCCGGCGGCCGGAACGTGGGCCTCGCCCGGCTGCGCGAGTTCGGGGACGTGGACGTGGTCGTCGAACTGGACGACGACGGACTCCTGGTGGACGCCGACGTCCTGCGCACCGTGCGTGACCTGTACGCGGCCCGGCCCCGCCTCGGCATCGTCGGCTTCCGTATCGCCGACGAGCACGGCGAGACCCAGCGCCGCCATGTGCCGCGGGTCGGGGCGAAGGACCCGATGCGCGGCGGCCCGGTCACCGGCTTCCTCGGCGGCGGCCACGCGCTGTCCATGGCGATGCTCGCCGAGACGGGGGACTGGGCGGCCGAGTTCTTCTTCGCGCACGAGGAGACCGATCTCGCCTGGCGCGCCATCGACGCCGGCTGGACCGTCCTCTACGAGCCCGCCCTGCTCCTCCAGCACCCCAAGACCTCGCCGGCCCGGCACGCCATCTACTACCGGGTGACCGCCCGCAACCGGGTCTGGCTCACCCGCCGCCGGCTGCCCCTGCCGCTGATCCCGGTGCACCTGGGCGTCTGGATGGTGCTCACGCTGCTGCGGACCCGGTCGGCGGGCGGCCTGAAGGCGTGGTTCGGCGGGTTCGCCGAGGGGCTGCGGCAGTCCGGCGGCGAACGGCGCCCGATGAGCTGGCGCACGGTCTGGCGCCTGACCCGGCTGGGCCGGCCACCGGTCATCTGACGGCGCGCGCCCCCAGGGACGCCCAGAACCCGGGTCCGCAACGGCACGACGTGACACGACACGACACGACACGACACGGGGCGGGACGCGACCGTACGACAGACGGAACGCGACCGTACGACAGACGGAGGCCCCGGTCGTTCACCTCGACGACCGGGGCCTGCCACGTCCCGGATCTGGCGCGGCGGCGACACTCCCCCGAGTTACGCGTAGTACGCGCGCACCGTCGGGCCGGATCCGATGAAGTGATCACATCAGGCCACACCAACGGATCGCTAACATGGGCCCAACGTTCCCCCGAAGGAGCGATCAGTCGGTCGGCGCACGCCGTCCTCAGGGGACGGGAACGCGTCGTGGAGCGTGGCCGCGAGGGCCGGGCGGGAAGGCAGTGGGGCGGTGTGATGCGGGACGGGCTGCGGTTCGGGCTGCTGGGGCCGCCGGTGCTGTACGGCGCCGACGGTGAGGCCATCCCGATCGGCAGCGGCAAGACGCGTGCCCTGCTGACCGCGCTGCTCCTCGAACCGGGCCGGGTCGTCTCCGTCGACGCCCTGAAGGACGCGCTGTGGGGCGGCGCCCCGCCGGCCTCCGCGCAGGCCTCCCTGCACAACCACGTGACACGGCTGCGCCGGCTGCTCGACGATCCCGAACGGCTGCGTGCCGTGCCGCCGGGCTACCTCCTGCGCGTCGCCGAGGACGAACTGGACGTACGGCTCTTCGAACGGCACGCCACCGCCGCGCGCGAGGCGCACGCCGACCATGACGCGGAGCGAGCGGCAAGCGAGTCGGCCGCCGCGCTGGCGCTCTGGCGCGGCACCCCGCTGAGCGGTCTGCCGCCCGAGGCCGGCGGACACGCCCTCGTCCAGCGGCTTGAGGAGGCGCGACTGCTGGTCCTGGAGTGGGCGTACGAGGCGGAGCTGCGCCTCGCGCCGAGCGCCGGCCGGCTCGACGGGCTCGCCCCCGAACTGGCCGCCCGGACCGCCGAGCACCCGCTCCGCGAGTCCTTCCACCGGCTGCTGATGCTCGTCCTGCACCGCGCGGGCCGGCACGCCGAGGCCCTCGCCGTCCACCGCGACCTGCGGGCCCGGCTGATCGAGGAACTCGGCATCGAACCGGGCCCCGCCGTCCGCGAGGCCCACTTGGAAATCCTGCGCACACCGGACGGGATGCCGGGGGCCCTTCCGACGGGCGGGGGGTCGCGGGGCCGGGCTCGCGCGGGTGCCGGTACTGGGACGGGCGCCGGTGCCAGCGCCAGTGCCGGTGCCGGTGCCGGTGCCGGTAGTCGCCGTTCGGATGGGGTGGTGGGCGCGGGGGCGGCCGGAGCGACTGGCACGGGTGCGGGTGCGGGTGCGGCCCCCGGCGCAGTCCCGTCCGCCGGTACAACCGCCAACTCCGCTGGGGCCGTGGGCACAAGCCCGGGCACGGACGCGGACGGGAACCCCAATGCGACCGGAACCCCCAACACGACCGAAAACCCCCACGCGACCGGGAACCCCGACCCGACCGGCACCGCCAACGACTCCGGAAACCCCAACGCGACCGGAACCGGAACGGCCCAGGCGACCGCGACCGCACATCCCAACGCGCCCACGACCGCGACCGGAACCCCCACCACGACAGCAACCGGAACCCCCACCACGACAGCAACCGGAACCCCCACCGGAAACACCGCCCCCACCGGAAACGCCACCCTCACCGGAAACACCACCCCCACCCGGGAGACGCAGGCGCAGCCCCCCTCCGCCCCGCCGCCCCCCGCCCCACGCCCCGCCCCCGCCCAACTCCCCCCTCCCCCGGCTCACTTCGTGGGCCGAGTAGACCTGCGTGACCAGCTCGTCCGGGTCCTGCGCCCCCAGCAGCCCGCCGCGTTCCCGGAGCCCCCGCCCGGTCCCGGCACCACCTGGCACCCCCACTGCACGGCCCCCGCCTCGACCCGCGTCGCCGTGATCAGCGGTATGGCGGGCGTCGGCAAGAGCGCCCTCGCGCTGCACGTCGCACACGACCTGAAGGAACGTTTCCCCGACGGCCAGCTCTACGTGAACCTGCACGGCGCGACCCCCGGCATGACCCCGCTCACCGCGCCCCAGGCCCTCGCCGCGCTCCTGCGCGACCTGGGGGTGGAGCCGCGCAGGGTCCCCGAGAACGCGGACGCGGCGGCGGCCCTGCTCCGCTCGACGCTCGCGCCGACCCGCATCCTCATGGTCCTGGACGACGCGTCCCACGCCGGCCAGGTGCGCCCGCTGCTCCCGGCGGGACCGGGCTGCGCGGTGATCGTGACGAGCCGTTCCCCGCTGACCGCCCTGGACGGCGCCCATCGTTTCCCGCTCGCGCCCCTGACGGACGAGGACAGCGCGGCCCTGCTCCGCGCGGTCTCCGGCCGCCGGGACGGACTCGACGGCGGCCACCCCCTGGTCGAACTCACCGGCCGGCTGCCCCTCGCCCTCCGCGTCGTCGCGGCCCGCCTCGCCGCGCGCGGCGCCCTCACCCCGGACGTACTGGCGGGCCAACTGGCCGCCACCGAGGACCGGTTGCACCACCTGGAGTACGACGACCTGAGCGTGCGCCGGTCCCTGGCCGTCGCGCACGACGCGCTGCGCGCCTCCGACCGGGAGACCGACCGGGACGCGGCGCTCGCGCTGTGCCGGATCGGCGCGCTCGACCTGCCCGCCTACGGTGCCGCCCTGCTCGCCCGCCTCACCGGCACCGGCGAACGCCGAGCCGAGGCCGCGCTCGACCGGCTCGTGGACGTGGCCCTCCTGGAGGAGACGGCGTACGGCCGCTACGCGCCCCACGATCTCGTACGGGACTTCGCCCGGGAGATCGCGGGCGCGGCGGAGTGCGTCCTGACCGCGCGAGCCGCGCCCCCGGACACCGCCACTGACATCGGCATCGGCACCGCCACCGGCACCGCCACCGGCACGCCGACCGCGACCAGCCGCCCCACCCTCCCCGCCGGACAGGACATCCCCGGAACCGGAACCGAAACCGGGGCCGGAACCGAATCCGAATCCGAAACCGGGACCGGGACCGAATCCGGAAACGGACCCGGGGCCGGAACCGGGGCCGAGGTCAAGCCCGGCGTCAGCGCTCCGGGAGCCGTCCGGTACGACACCGGACATGACACGATCATCGCCGAGCAGGCACTGCGCTGGTACGCCGCCGTCGCCGCCCGTTCCATGGAGGCGATCCTCGAACCGGGGCTCGACCGCGAGGACCGCGGCAGGCCGACCGCGTCCCAGCCGGCCGAGCACGCGGCGGACCTGGCCGCCACGCCCGCCTTCCGCGCGGCCCGCGAGGCCTTCGCCTGGGGAGACACCGAACTGGCCAACGCGGTCGCGCTGGCCGAGCGGTACGCGCGCACCTCCCCGTACGTCCCGCTGCTGGCCCGCATGCTCAACCCGTACGTCCAACGCAGCGGCCACGTAGCCGAGTTGGAGCGGCTCCAGCGGGCCGCGCTGGACGGGGCGCGGCTGTTCGGCGACGCAGCGGCGGAGGCGTACGCGCTCGGCGATCTCGGAGGCCTGCACTTCATGACGGGCCGGGCGAGCGAGGCCCTCGCCCTGAACGACGAGGCGCTCGCGATCTGGCGCCGCCTCGGCGTGCTCTCCTGCGTGCGGCGGGGCCTGAACAACCGGGGCATGCTCCTCGAAGGCCTCGGCCGCTACGACGAGTCGAGTGAGGCCCTGTTGCAGAGCCTGCGGTTCTCCCGGGAACTGGGCGACCCGCACATGGAGGCCATCACCTACAGCCACCTGGGCAACCTCTACGAGCACAGCGACCCGCGGGCCGCCATCGACCACCACAAGCGCAGCCTCGCGATCGGCGAGGTGGTGCGGGACGTGATCATCCGGCACTCCGCGCACTGCAACATCGGCTACGCCCACCTCACCCTCGGCGAACCGGCCGCCGCCGTACCGCACTTCGAGGAGAGCCTGCGCGTCCTCGGCGGCCACGGCGACTGGCACGGCGAGTCGCAGACCCGGCTCGGTCTGGTGCGCGCGCTGCGCGGCATGGGCGAGCGGGAGCGGGCGGAGCGCGAGTGCGACCTGCTGTGCTGCCGGGCCGACCGCCGCGCCGACCACTACACCGGCGGCCTCGCCCGCCACCAGCGCGGCCTGCTGCTCCGCGACCGGGGCGAGACGGAGGCCGCGTACCGGGAGTGGGCGTCGGCCCTGGAGGCGCTGAAGGGCACGGACAGCCCGGTCGTGGGCACCCTGCGGAAACTGCTGGCCACGTGACGCCGGTCGACCGTCCGCCGATTTGGCCGTACGCCGGCCGGCCATACGCCGGTCGACCGTCCGCCGGCCGGCTACTTGGCGTCCGCGTAGCAGCTCACGACCGCCGTCGTGAACGGGAACCGCACCGGCGTCCGTCCGAAGGTGAGCTGGCCGGCGAGTTCGGCGGCGTCGCGGATGGCGGCGACCACGGTGTCGGCCTCCTCGGCGGGGCAGTGCACGATCACCTCGTCGTGCTGGAAGAACACCAGTTCGGCGGCGAGATCCTCGCAGGTCCGGCGCAGGGCGGCGAGCATCAGCAGGGCCCAGTCGGCGGCGCTGCCCTGGACGACGAAGTTGCGCGCGAACCGGCCGCGGGCGCGGGAGTCGGAGGACGCGTACCCCGGCACCCAGCCCTGGTCGCCGGGCGCACCGGCGGGGGAGCCGTCGGGATCGTCCTGCGGGATGCCCGCCTCCTCGCCTGCGTCGTCCCGGGTGCCGGCGGCGGGCGGGCAGGTCCGGCCGAGCCAGGTCCGTACGAGCCGCCCCTCCTCGCCCGCGCGGGCCGCGTCGTCCACGTAGGCCACGGCCCGGGGGAAACGGCGGCGCAGCAGCGCGAGATTCTTGAGTCCGTCGCCCGAGGTCTGGCCGTACACCGCGCCGAGCACGGCGATCTTGGCCTGGTCGCGGTCGCCGGAGAAGGCGCGGTCGGACACCGACTGGTAGAGGTCGCTCTCGCGGCCGGCGACCTCCATCAGGCCGGGGTCGCGCGAGATGGCGGCGAGGACGCGGGGTTCCATCTGGTCGGCGTCGGCGACGACCAGCCGCCACCCGGGGTCGGCGACGACCGCGCGGCGGATCACCTTGGGGATCTGGAGGGCGCCCCCGCCGTTGGTCACCCAGCGTCCGGTGACCGTGCCGCCCGGCAGGTACTCCGGGCGGAAGCGGCCGTCGCGGACCCAGTCCTGGAGCCAGGACCAGCCGTGCGCGACCCAGATCCGGTACAGCTTCTTGTACTCCAGGAGCGGCTTCACGGCGGGGTGGTCGACCGACTGGATCTCCCAGCGCCGGGTCGATCCGACCTTGATCCCGGCCCGCGCGAACGCCTTCACGACGTCGGCGGGCAGATCGGGTCTGACCCGCCTGCCGAAGGCGGCGGAGATCTCGTCGGTCAGCTCGGCGAGGCGGCGCGGCTCACCGCCGCCGGTGTAGCGCTCGCCGAGCAGTTCGTGCAGCAGGTCGCGGTGGACGTCGGCGCTCCACGGCAGGCCCGCCCGGTTCATCTCGGCGGCGACGAGCATGCCGGCGGACTCGGCGGCGGTCAGCAGCCGCATCCGCTCGGGGTGGGCGGTGGCGTCGTGGCGGCGCTGCTGGTCGGCGTAGACGGCGAGGAGGTCGGCGAGCGGGAGGTGGACCGGGCGCGGTTCGAAGAGGGAGGACTGCGAACCGGGTTCGGCGGAGCGCTGGGGCGGGTCGGGCGGTACGGGGGTGCCGCGCAGCCGGGCCAGCGCGGCGGCGGCCGACCGGGGCTCGCCGAGCCGCCCCTCGTGCCCGAGCAGCAGGGTCTCGGCGGCCTCCAGGTCGTAGCACCGGTCGACGCGCACGCCGGACGCGAGGAGCCGTGGATACACGTCCGCCGTGGAGCGCCACACCCACCGGGTGACGTCCGGGCGGCCGCGGACGGCCTCCGCGAGGTCGGGCTCCCGGCGGACCGGGCCCGCGGGCAGGCCGCTCTCGCCGAGGCGGGCGACCTCCACGCCACCGTCCTCGGCCGGCGCGAGAGCCCAACGTCCGGTCACCCCCCGAGTCTCCCAGCCCCCACTGACAACCCACCGGTCACCACGACCAGCACCTCCGGCGCGCGGCGGTGGTCTCTTGCGCTCGCCGGGTCCGGACGCCCCGTGTCTTCGGCCCCCGGCCCCGGCTCCGGCCCCGGCTCCGGCCCCGGCTTCGGCCCCGGCCTCGGCCTCGCCGGGCGCGGGGGAGGGGGGCTACTGATCGGGGAGGGGGCTACTGGTCGAGGTCGGACATGTCCAGTACGAACCGGTAGTGGACGTCGCCGGCGGCGAGGCGGTTCAGCGCGGTTTCGATCCTGCCGGAGGGAAGGGTCTCGACGTCGGCTGTGATGCCGTGTGAAGCGCAGAATTCGAGCATTTCCGCGGTCTGCCGCAGCCCTCCCGTGCCGGAGGAGGTGAGCTTCTTGCGGCCGGCCCCCAGTTCCCAGAGCTTCGGCCCGGCCAGCAGGGGGTTTCCGAGGACGCACAGGGTCCCGTCGAGGCCCAGCATGCCGATGAGCGGCGTGAGGTCGTGATCGGCCGAGATGGTGTCGAGGATGAAATCGAAGCTGCCTCGTGCGGCGGCGACTTGAGCGTCGTCGGTCGTCACGAGCAGTCCGGCCGCCCCGAGAGCCCGTGCGTCCTGGGCTTTGGCCGTGCTGCGGCTGAGGACGGTGACCTCGGCTCCGAACGCGGCGGCGAGTCTGACCGCGAGGTGGCCGAGCCCGCCGAGGCCGGCGATGGCCACGCGGCTGCCGGGGCCGACGCCCGCGGCCCGCAGAGGCTCCCAGACGCTGACCCCGGCGCACATGAGCGGTGCCGCCGCGGCCGCATCGAGTTGGTCGGGCAGGTGGAACGCGAACTTCTCGCGCAGGACGTACTCGCGGCTGTAGGCGCCCTTGGTCACGGTGCCGTCGATGCGGTCGGTACCGCCATAGGTGGTGGTCGGACGGTCGTAGCAGTAGTTCTCCTGTCCTGCCAGGCACATGGCGCACTCGCCGCACGAGTCGATGATCGTGCCGATGGCGACGCGCTCACCCACGGCGAAGCCGGTGACCTCCCGGCCGGTGGCGACGACGACGCCGGTCGCCTCGTGACCGGGCACGAGGTCCTTCTCGCCGAGCATTCCGCGGATGCGGTGCAGGTCGCTGTGGCAGACACCGCAGTAGTCGATCCGGACGGCGATGTCATCTTCGCGCAGCTCACGCCGCTCGATGGTGACGCGCGTCAGTGCGTTGCTGCTGGGGTCAAGGCTCTGCCAGCCGGCCGTGATTCTCATGAGCAGGTTCTCCTTGCCAAAACGGAATCTGCATTCACGTTAACATGCTTGCGGAATGCGGGTTCCGTTTTGAGTACACTGGCGCCGTGAGCCCACGGACCAGCCCCTCCGCATCTCGTCGTGCCCCGCGCCGCGACGCACTGCGCAACGACGCGATCGTTCTCAGCGCCGCACGCGCGGTCTTCGCCGAGCAAGGACCGCAGGCCAGCATGGAGGCCATTGCCTCCCGTGCCGGCGTCGGTGTCGGCACGATCTACCGGCGGTTCGCCGGCAAGGACGCCCTGCTCGACGCCATCGCACGGCTCTTCGTCGAGGAGCTGGACCAGGCCGCCGCAGCCGCTCTCGCGAATCCCGACCCGGCCGCCGGGCTTGAGGAGTTTCTCGGTTTCGTGGGTGTCTTCACCGCGGAGAAGCGCCGGTACGCCGCCGCCTTGACCGACCGGGTCTCCAGCGACGACACCGTGAGCGCGCAAACCGCGGACCGAGTCCGCCGGCTCACGCGGCAGGCGGTCGACTCGGGGTATCTGGCGCCGGATGTGACAGCGGACGACATCAAGGCGCTCATCGTCGCGATACGAGGAGTGGTCGCCGCCTCACCCGAAGGCGACGATGCGGCATGGCGCCGCTTCCTGCGCGTCCATCTCGCCGGGCTTCGCGCCACTTGACGGCGCGGCCCGGCCTTGAGGGAACCGGACCCCGACCCCTGAGGGAGCCGGACCCCGGACCCTTGAGGGAGCCGGACCCCGACGCGCGACGGGAGCACCCGCCTCCCGGCGCCTACCCGCGATCACGCGGTTCCCCGCTCCCTTGGGGGCTCACCCCCGGCGGGTTGGCTCGCCTCGGAGCGGAGGGTGCGGGCGGACCTGTGCCCGGTCTGCCGCGGCGGAGCCCTCGTGCCAGCCTGCCGCGTCGGTCACCCCGCGCATCCTGGTCGTCACCGTCTCGGGGAACATCTGGTCCAGGTGGTCCGCGACGGCCACGTCACGGGCCGCCAGCACCGGCAGCAACTCCCCCTCCGCGGCGGTCACCTGGCCCTTCGCGACCGACGCGAGCCGGTCGCCGATCCGGTGCGCGTACGCCGCGAGGAACGACTGCCGGAAGGTCTTCGTACGCTTCCGGCCCCCCGCCCGCTGGGCCGCCTCGGCCTTCGTCATCGCCGCCGTGGCCTGCACGAGGAGCGAGGTGTAGAGGAGTTCGACGGCCTCCAGGTCGGCCTCGAAACCCACGACGGTCGAGAAGCCGAGGGCGTCGTTCCACACGGCACGGCAGCGGTTCGCCCCGGCCACCGCGTCCAGAAGCACCGCCTTGGCCGTCTCGTACGGCGCCTCGACGCCGATCCGGCAGGCGCCCGGCCCGTCCGCCGCGTGGGTACGGGCAGCGAGCAGCGCCTCGTCGATACTGTGCCGCGCCATCAGCTCCTGCGCCTTCGCGCTGAGCGCCTCCGCCTCCTCCGGGAAGCCGGTCGCCTCCGCCTTGGCGAGCAGGGCGCGGATACGGGTGAGCATGCGGGTCTCGCTCGGGACACCGGCAGGGCCGGCCGCTCGCGCCACCCGAGGGGGCTCCAGCGGCTCGATGGAGGGCAGGCGCAGCAGCAGCCGGCACAGTTCCAGGGTGGCGGTGGCCTGGGAGAAACGGTCGGTGCGGACGTCGTGCGGGGCGGCGGCCAGCTCGTCGAGCTGCGCGGCCCAGCGCGCCCCGCGTGACGCACCTTCGCCCTCCTGCTCCCAGAGGATCAGGGACGTCACCAGTCGTACGTGGATGTCGTCCAGGTCGCGCCGAACGAGCCGTACGAGGTCCGCAGGCTGCCAGCCACGCCGCCACGCCCCCGCGACGAACTCCCGCCCACGCCGGCCGAGTTCTGCGTCGGACGCCGGATCGGCGGCGAGCAGGGAGGCGCCGGTGTCGAGGGCCGCGTCGGAGTCGGCGTAGAGAGCAACCTCAAAGGCGCGCTCGACGGTGCTGGACGTACTCATCCCCCGATCGTGCCACGCCCCAACAAAACACCAGAAGCGACCGCCCCCACCCCGCCAGGGGCGCGGGGAACTGCGCGCCCAACCCCCACCGGGCGGACAGGGAACGGACGACCAGGAGCGCCCCCCGCCCCGAGGCGGGGGCACCAAACCCCGGTGCGGCCGGACGCCGTCAGTCCCCCGCATGCTGGAACGCCGACACAGAAGCCTCCAACACCTCAGCCGACCCCTTCCCCGCCACCGCCCCGTACGACCACGGGAAGTCCCGCGTGGCCCCGCCCCCCGGGAAACCGATCGTGAGCGTCTTCGCGGCGAGCGAATTGGCGTCCCCGTCGGCCCCCCGCACGTACGTGATGGTGAAGGACGCGGTGTCCCCCTTGGCGAGCGTCAGCTCCTCGGACGGCGCGGACCCCTCGGCCCCGATCTCCGCCCCGCTCCCGCCCGCCGCAGCCTTGACGGAGACCCGGGGGACCCCCTTCAGCACGCAGCGGCCCCCCTTGTTGGTGAGGGTGACCGGAACGTTGCCGGTGTCCCCGGCGGCCGTCGCGGCGTTCGCGGGCCCGACCTGGACACCGGCGTCCCCGATCACACAGGCCGCGACGGCCGCCTTCGTGGCGGAACCGGAGCCGGCCGGGTCCCCGGACTTCCCGGAGTCGCCGGAACCGCCGCTGTCGCAGGAGGTCAGAGCGAGGGCGGCGGCGAAGACGGTGACGGCGATGGGCAGAGCGCGCATGGGTTCCCCTGGGGGTCGAAGCGATGTCCATGGATCATCACGCACACCACCCCGCCGACACCGCGCACCCCTCCCCGTTCACCCGCCCGGGACCGATATCGCCTGTTTCTGCCCACAGTTCACCCGGCCCGGGACCGAATCACCCCCAGTCCCTACTGAACGAGACCACCGGCCACTCGACGGGGAACTCCCCCTGGCGACCTGACCGCCGTCACCGCCGTCACCCCCGTCACCGCCGCCCCCCCGCCTTAGCCGCCCCGCCGTCAGGACCCCGCCCCGAGACTCGCCGTGGGCAGCCCCGTGGGCAGCTTCCCGCCCTCGCTCTTGGTGTACGTCTCCTTGCCGAGGCCCCCCTGCCAGGTCACCTGAAGTGTCCGGCCGCGTACGGAGTCCACCGTGCCGACGGCGCGGTCCTTGCTGCCGTCCGTGCAGGCCAGCCGGATCGTCCGCGTACCCGACTTGCCGGTGGCCGTACCGCTGCACATCGTGCCCCCGGTCGCGAAAAGCCCCGCCTGGGTGCCGTTGACCATCAGCACCACGGCCTTGCCGCCCGCCGTCGTCAGCCAGCTTCCCGACAGCTCCCCGCCGCCGGACGAGCCGCCCCCGGAGGCGCCTCCGGAGCCGCTTCCGGAGCTGTCACCGGACCCGCCCCCCGCCCCGCCGGCCCTCTCCGTACCGCCCGTCCCGGACGCACTCGGATTCGGGCTCGCGCTCGGCCCCGTCGGCCGGTCGTCGGAGCCGCCGTCACCCCCGCCGCCGCAGCCGGCCAGCGCGAGCGCCGCCGCCAGCCCCGCGGTCACGGCCGCGAGACGTGTCCGGCGTGACGGGAAGATCGCCGTAGTCACTGAAGCCCCCAAGGGTGCGTCGGATGCCGCGTCGCCTGAACGGCGCCAGCAAGTTACCAGGAGTACGGAAGTACCCGAGTGCCAGTATCCGAGGTCCCGCAGCCCCGCAGACGGCCCTGTCCTCCCCCTCGCCCTCACCCCTGTCCACCCCCCCCGTCACGCCCTGTCGCGCGCCCCCGTCCCCGCCCTCCCACACCGGACCATCACATGCGCAGGGGAACAGAAAAGGCGTGGCACGCGTCTCTTCCTCTACGCGGGGGACGTCAAGCGCCGGTAAAAGCTGTAACCGCAGGCCTACCCCCCGTGCACGTGCATCTGCCCATGCATCTGCACATGAACAGAGCTATGATCCGAGTCAGTTGACCACTGCATCTATGGCCACCTCAGCCACTGCACGACCGGGGAGCGACCTGTGGACCACGACGTGTTCGACCTGGATGACGTGTACAACGGTATGGCCGGTGACGTGAACGACGTCTACAACGGGATGGCAGCGACCGAACTCGACGGCGTGGCCTGGCAGAAGAGCCGGCACAGCAACTCGCAGGGTTCCTGCGTGGAGTTCGCGCGGCTGCCCGGCGGCGAGGTGGCGGTGCGCAACTCGCGCTTCCCGGAGGGGCCCGCGCTCGTCTACACCCGCGCGGAGATAGAGGCGATGCTCCTGGGCATCAAGGACGGCGAGTTCGACCACCTGATCGCCGGCTGACCCGATTGACCCCGGGACGTTCACCTCACCGAGGGTGACCGGAGCGTCCCGCGCCGTTACGCGCGTAGAACCGCGGCACCGAAAGGCGCCGCGGTTCGTCACGTACAGGGGGGAGTCGCCGGGCCCGGATGCGGGGGCAGCCGGAAGAGCGCCCAGACCACCTTGCCGCTGAGCGTCCCGGCCAGCGGGTGCCAGCCCCAGCCGTCGGCGAACGACTCGACCAGGAACAGGCCGCGCCCGGACTCCGCGGAGAAGTCGTCCGAGTCGCCGGCGACCGGGCTCTCGTGGCTGGGGTCGCGCACCGCGCACACCAGCCGTGAGGTCCATCGCATCAAGTGCAGCCGCACGGGCGGCCCTTGGTCGTCGCGCGGGGTGTCCGCCGGCAGCGCGTGCCGCAGCGCGTTGGTGACCAGCTCGGAGACGACCAGGCAGGCGTCGTCGAACCGCTCGCCGATGTCCCATTGGTCCAGCGTTCTGCGGGTGAACTGCCGCGCCTCGCGGACCGCTTCGAAGCGGGCGGGCAGGGCGCACGAGGCGGCGCTGGACACGGCTGCGGGATCGAGAGGCGGAAGTCCCTGCCGTAAGGGTTCGAGCATGGTCGATCCATTCGTCCCCATGCGAGGCACTCCCGGGTGTTCGCGGTCGTTGCGATGCAGCGGTGGCGCGGGGACCATGGTTCCGAATGCGCACAGCAGATGCAAGGGCAGATGCACGTGCACGCGCCCGGATTGAACCCTGCCTTCCCGGTTCCGGGTGATTTCTTCTGGCGTCTTATTCCCGTTGTTGACGATCCGTTGATCTGTTGGTGCGTGGCTGGTTCGGCTCCTTTCCGTTTCCGTAACCGAACGAGTACTGCTTGAAGTGTTTTAGTGGCAGACTGCGGCGTCGGGAAGACGGTTGGGGAGGCGGACGAACGTGAGCGCTGGTGAGTCGAGCGGCTCGGTGGTGCGGCGCATGCTGCTGGGTTCACATCTGCGGCGCCTGCGTGAGGCGCGCGGCATCACCCGTGAAGCGGCCGGCTACTCGATCCGCGCATCCGAATCGAAGATCAGCCGCATGGAGTTGGGACGGGTGAGCTTCAAGACGCGCGACGTCGAGGATCTGCTGACGCTCTACGGCATCACCGACGAGGCGGAGCGCACCTCCCTGGTCTCGCTCGCCAAGGAGGCCAACGTCGCGGGCTGGTGGCACAGTTACTCCGACGTCCTGCCGAGCTGGTTCCCCATCTATGTGGGACTCGAGGGCGCCGCCCATCTCATCCGGGTCTTCGAAGTGCAGTTCGTGCACGGCCTGTTGCAGACCGAGGCGTACGCGCACGCGGTCGTCCGGCGCGGGATGAAGGGCGCCTCCGCGGCCGACGTCGACCGCCGTGTGGCCCTGCGTCTGGAGCGGCAGAAGTGCCTCGTCGCCGAGAACGCGCCGGAGTTCCACATCATCCTCGACGAGGCCGCGCTGCGCCGCCCCTACGGCGACCGCGAGGTCATGCGCGGCCAGCTCCAGCACCTGATCGACGTCTCGGAGCGGCCCAACGTGCGGCTCCAGGTGATGCCGTTCAGCTTCGGCGGCCACTCCGGCGAGAGCGGCTCCTTCACCATCCTCAGCTTCCCCGAGTCCGACCTCTCGGACGTCGTCTACCTGGAGCAGCTCACCAGCGCGCTCTACCTGGACAAGCGCGAGGACGTCACCCAGTACGAGAACGCACTCAAGGAACTCCAGCAGGACAGTCCCGGCCCGTCCGAGAGCCGTGATCTGCTGCGGGGGCTCCTCCAGCTCTCCTGACCCCCTCCGCGGATTGCCTGGTCCCCTCCGTGGATCTCCTGGTCCCCTCCGCGGACCCGCCACACCACCTTCAACTCCCTTGAAACACCAGTACGATGACGGTTGATCAGACCGTGATCGGATGTCCGCTGCCCCGGGACAGGAGCCTGCCTCGGCAGCACAGGGATTGAGGGAGCACATGTCGTCCTACTTCACCGACCTGGCCCAGCAGTACATCGATGGCGAGTGGCGCCCGGGCAGCGGCTCCTGGGACATCATCGACTTCAACCCGTACGACGGCGAGAAGCTGGCCTCGATCACCATCGCCACGGTCGAGGAGGTGGACGACGCCTACCGCGCCGCCGAGCGCGCCCAGAAGGAATGGGGCGCCACCAACCCCTACGCGCGCCGCGTCGTCTTCGAGAAGGCCCTCGCCCTGATCGACGAGCGCGAGGCCGAGATCACCGAGGTGATCATCGCGGAGCTGGGCGGCACCCGCCTCAAGGCCGCGTTCGAACTGCACCTCGTCCGTGAATTCCTGCGCGAGTCGGTCCAGTTGGCGCTGCGCCCGGAGGGGAAGATCATCCCCTCGCCGGTCGACGGCAAGGAGAACCGCCTCTACCGCGTCCCGGTGGGCGTCGTCGGCGTCATCAGCCCCTTCAACTTCCCCTTCCTGCTGTCCGTCAAGTCCGTCGCCCCCGCGCTCGCGCTCGGCAACGGCGTGGTCCTCAAGCCGCACCAGAACACGCCGATCGTCGGCGGCTCCCTGGTCGCGAAGATCTTCGAGGACGCCGGGCTGCCCGCCGGCCTGCTGAACGTCGTCATCACCGACATAGCCGAGATAGGCGACGCCTTCATCGAGCACCCCATCCCCAAGGTCATCTCCTTCACCGGCTCCGACAAGGTCGGCCGGCACGTCGCCACGGTCTGCGCCGCGAACTTCAAGCGCTCCATCCTCGAACTCGGCGGCAACAGCGCCCTGGTGGTGCTGGACGACGCGGACGTCGACTACGCGGTCGACGCGGCGGTCTTCAGCCGTTACGTCCACCAGGGCCAGGTCTGCATGGCCGCGAACCGCGTCCTGGTGGACCGCTCCGTGGAGGCCGAGTTCACCGAGAAGTTCGTCGCCAAGGTGCGCACGCTGAAGGCCGGCGACCCGAGCGACCCGCGGACGGTGATCGGCCCGGTCATCAACTCCTCGCAGGCGGACGCCCTGTCGGGCACCGTCGAGCAGGCGATCGCCGAGGGCGCCACCGCCCTGGTGCACGGCACCACCACCGACAACCTGGTCGAGCCCTCCGTGCTGACCGGCCTGCCCGCCGACTCGGCGCTGCTCCGCCAGGAGGTCTTCGGCCCGGTCGTCTTCCTCGTCCCGTTCGACGGCGAGGAGGAGGCGGTCCGTCTCGTCAACGACACCCCCTACGGGCTGTCCGGCGCCGTCCACACCGGTGACATCGAGCGCGGGGTCAACTTCGCCAAGCAGATCGACACCGGCATGTTCCACGTCAACGACGGCACCGTCCACGACGAGCCCCTCGTCCCCTTCGGCGGCGAGAAGCATTCCGGCATCGGCCGCCTGAACGGCGAGACCACCGTCGACGCCTTCACCACCACCAAGTGGATCTCGGTCCAGCACGGCCGCAGCCGCTTCCCCTTCTGACGGCTCCCGACAGCCGGCCCTCCTCTCGTCTCGTCTCTCTCACCTTTCTCCTCGCCCCGGGCCCATTGCGGACAGGATCTGACCGCAATGGGCCGTAGCGTCGGTCGTGTCAGGCCAGCGAGAGAACCCGACGAGAGGGGCCGGTCATGGTCACGCACGTGCGAGCCGAGGAGCGCGGAGACGAGCGGGTGGCGCTTCTCGCCTTCATCGAGGAGCAGCGCGGCGGCATCCGCCGGGCCCTGCTCGGCCTCACCGAGGAACAGGCCGCGAGCCGGCCGAGCGCGAGTGAGCTGTCCCTGTCCGGGCTGCTCAAGCACGTAGCCGAAACCGAGCAGGGGTGGATCGCCCGGGCCCGCGGCGAGGCCCCGGCCGTGCGGCGGGACGAGTCGAACTGGCACGAGTGCTTCGTCCTGGCCGAGGGCGAGACCGTCGCCTCCCAGCTCGCCTACTGGGAGAAGGTCGCCGCCGAGACCGACGCCTTCCTGCGCTCGGTGCCGAGCCTCGACGACACCTTCGCGCTGCCCGACGCCCCCTGGTTCCCGCCCGAGGGCCGTGTCTCGATGCGCTGGCTGGCCCTCCACCTGATCCGCGAGACGGCCCGCCACGCCGGCCACGCCGACATCATCCGCGAGTCCCTCGACGGCAGGACGGCCTTCGAACTGGTCGCCGAGGAACAGGGCACCTCCCGGAGCTGATCCCCCTCCAGCGCCCCGCGCGTGACCTAAACGACGGGCGCTAGTGGTGGAACCCGGTCGCCGCCCCCTTGTCGCGGGTCAACGGCCCGGACTGCTTGCGCAGTTCGGGCAGCAGGCGTCTCAGGTCGTCCATGAAGAGGTCGGCCAGGTCGGAGGTGAAGCCGTTGCGGCACACCACCCGGAGCACCGACAGGTCCTGCCGGTTCTCGGGGAAGGTGTACGCCGGGATCAGCCAGCCGCTCTCCCGCATCCGCCGGGACACGTCGAACACGTCGTACGCGGTGACCTCGGGCGTGGTCGTGAAAGCGAACACCGGGAGCTGGTCGCCCCGGGTGATCAGCCGGAAGTCGCCCAGGCAGTCGATCCGCTCGGCCAGGCCCCGCGCCACGTCCCGGGTGGTCTGCTGCACCGTGCGATAGCCCTCGCGGCCCAGCCGCAGGAACGTGTAGTACTGCGCGGCGACCTGCGCCCCGGGGCGGGAGAAGTTGAGCGCGAAGGTCGGCATGTCGCCGCCCAGGTAGTTCACCCGGAAGACCAGCTCCTCGGGCAGGTCCTCGGGGGTCCGCCAGAGCGCCCAGCCGACGCCCGGATACACCAGGCCGTACTTGTGGCCGGAGGTGTTGATCGAGGCCACCCGCGGCAGCCGGAAGTCCCAGACCAGGTCCTCGTCGATGAACGGCGCGACCATCCCGCCGGACGCGCCGTCGACATGGACGGGGATGTCGAGGCCCGTGCGCTCCTGGAGGGCGTCCAGAGCCGCGCACAGCTCCTGGATCGGCTCGTACGACCCGTCGAAGGTGGAGCCGAGGATGCCGACGACCCCGATGGTGTTCTCGTCGCACAGCTCCGCCGCCGCCTGGGGGTCGAGATGGAACCGGTCGCCCTCCATCGGGACCTGACGGGCCTCCACCTCCCAGAAGTTGCAGAACTTGTCCCAGCAGACCTGGACGTTCACCCCCATCACCAGGTTGGGCCGGGCGGCCGGGTAGCGGTCCGCGTTGCGCCGCATCCAGCGCCGCTTGAGCGCCATGCCGGCGAGCATGCAGGCCTCGCTCGACCCGGTCGTGGAACAGCCCACGGCGGCCGAGGGGTCCGGCGCGTGCCACAGGTCGGCGAGCATCGCGACACAGCGCCGCTCCAGCTCCGCCGTCCGGGGGTACTCGTCCTTGTCGATCATGTTCTTGTCGCGGCACTCCGCCATCAGCGCCCCCGCCTGCGGCTCCATCCAGGTGGTGACGAAGGTCGCGAGGTTCAGCCGGGAGTTGCCGTCGAGCATCAGCTCGTCGTGGACGAGCTGGAGCGCCGTGGTGGGCGGCAGCGGGCCGTCCGGGAGGCGGTGCTTGGGGGGTGCCTCGACCATGCCGCTGACCGGGTTGGCCTCCCCGTAGAAGGGGTTGACGGCCAGGGGGGTCTCGTCGTGCGCGGCCTGGCCCTTGTGGAGCGGCATGGGTTCTCCCATCTTTCGGCGGGACGGAGCGTCCCCGTTCATTCCTTCATCGGACGCGGGCCCGCCGTCGGTTCACCGATCGGGCCGCCGGATCGCGGTTCACCCGATCGTGTTTCACCTGACGGTATTTCACCTGACGGCATTTCACCGGATCGCGGTCCCGTCCTCGCGCAGCTGCATCTGGGGCCGGCCGGTCACCAGCAGCCAGGCTGGCAGCGAGGCGATGCAGAGCAGGGCGATGATCGAGGGCGAGGACACCAGGACGGCGGCCGTGAACAGGCTCACCCAGCCCTGGCGCGTGATCGCCAGCAGCATGCCCAGCACCCCCGCCGCCAACCCCACGGAGAGCGGCACCGCGGGCACCACCGCGTGGGCGAAGAGGCCGAAGGCGGCGCCCACGAAGACCGCCGGGAAGATCCGGCCGCCGCGGAAGCCGCAGGTGGCCGCGACGACCAGCGCGACCAGCTTCACCCCCGTCATCAGCGCGAGCCGGCCCGTCGAGTAGTCGTCCGGATGCCGGGCCAGCTCGGCGATCTGGTCCAGGCCCTTGAACAGCGTCAGCGGGCCGCCCAGGCAGCCCAGCAGGCCGAGCAGGAGCCCGCCGACCGGCAGCGCCACCATGGGGTGCCCCAGCCGGGAGAAGACCTTGTGGCCCACGGGGAAGGCGTACACCGCCGCCATGCCGAGCAGTGCCGCCGCGGAGGCCACGGCCAGCGCGGACAGCACGTCGGACCAGCCGGGGGCGCCGAGCGGCGGCAGTTTCAGGTCGAAGCTGGCGTGGCCCACCAGGCTGGTCGTCATCGAGCCGACCGCCGCCGCCGTCAGCGGCGCGAACAGGTTGTCCCAGAGCATGCCCCTGGTCTCACGCCCGGCGAGCGCCTCGGAGATCACCAGCGCCGCCGCGACCGGCGTACCGAACAGCGCGCCGATCGTCGCCGCCTCCGCCAGGCTCAGCCACAGCTCGCCGGGCGCGGCGGGCGCGAACCGGCGGCCCGCCCAGAAGGCCAGCGCCACGTTGACCGCGATGATCGGGTTCTCGGGGCCGAGGCTCGGACCGCCGGCCAGCATCAGCACCGTCACCACCAGGAGCCCCGGCAGGACCACGGGGGGCACCGGGGAGGCCTGGAGCCCCATGGTCGCCGGATCGGGGCCCGCGTGTCCCGGCGCCTTCCACACCACCAGCCCCACCAGGACGCCCGTGGCGGTGAGCATGACGATCATCCACAGGGAGGAGTAGCGGCCGATGCCGAGCGCGTCCGGAAGGGTCGTCCACAACACGTCCTTGAGCTGCTCGGCCAGCTCGCTGACGCCCACGAAGAGAAGGCTGGCGGCCACCCCGACGACCACGGCCGGAAGGAACGTCGGCAGCAGGGTCCGCGCGGGCGTCGCCCGGGAGAGGGTCGGCCCCGGGGGAGCCATGTCGTCGGTCACGGGCTCACATTAAGCGCGCGAAACGGACATAACATCCCGAGCGGCGGCCGGAAACGGGCCCGGAACCGCGTCCGCGCGGGCGTCACTCCTTCACCAGCACCACGGCCGTCCCGTACGCGCACACCTCCGTGCCCACGTCGGCCGCCTCGCTCACGTCGAAGCGGAACATCAGCACGCCGTTCGCGCCACGCGTGCGTGCCTGCTCGACCAGGCGCTCCATGGCCTGGTTCCGGGTCTCCACCAGCGTCTTGGTGAGCCCCTTCAGCTCACCGCCGATCATCGACTTCAGACCCGCGCCGATCTGGCTGCCCAGATGACGCGAGCGCACGGTGAGTCCGAAGACCTCACCGACGACCCGCTCGACGCGGTAACCGGGTACGTCGTTCGTCGTCACGACCAGAACGTCCGACTGGGGACCCTGGCCGCCGCCGTATTCCTCGATGCCCATGGCTCACAGCTTTGTCCCCGTCACCGCACAGTGCATCCTGGAGCCACGGGTGGAACCTGGGGTGGCCGCATGGCGTTGATAGCTTTGGTCGGCCGAACAGGACCGCCGCACCTCCCTTCACCCCTCAGGAGCCCGGAACCGTGACGACGCTTGCCCTAGGTCCAAGCTGGCTGGATCCGAACACGCTCCTGGACAACTTCGGCATCTGGGGCCTGCTGCTCATCGTCTTCGCCGAGTCCGGCCTGCTCATCGGCTTCTTCCTGCCGGGCGACTCGCTGCTGTTCACCTGTGGTCTGCTGATCACGGCGGGCACCCTGGACTTCCCGCTGTGGGCGGCGATCCTGCTGATCTGCGTCGCCGCGGTCCTCGGCGACCAGGCGGGCTATCTCTTCGGCAAGAAGGTCGGCCCGTCCCTCTTCACCCGTCCGGACTCCCGCCTGTTCAAGCAGGAGAACGTGGTGAAGGCCCACGAGTTCTTCGAGAAGTACGGGCCCAAGTCCCTGGTGCTGGCCCGCTTCGTGCCCATCGTGCGCACGTTCACGCCGATCATCGCCGGCGTCAGCGGCATGCGGTACCGCTCCTTCATCACGTTCAACATCATCGGCGGTGTCCTGTGGGGCGCGGGCGTCACCCTGCTCGGCTCCTGGCTCGGCAACATCGAGTTCGTCCACAAGAACATCGAGCTGATTCTGATCCTGATCGTCCTCGTGTCGGTCGTCCCGATCGCCATCGAGTTCCTGCGCGCCCGCTCCAAGGCGAAGAAGAACCCGCCGCTGGAGCAGCCGCCGGCCCAGGACCTCCCGCCGGCCGCCCACACCCGCCCCGCCGCGCCCGTCATGGACGACGCGACCCGCCCGCTGCGCGTCCCGCCGGTCCAGGAGACCCAGGACCCGTACGGCTACCAGGGCCACGGCCAGGCGTACGGCGACAGCGGCGCCCACGGCGCCCACGACGGCTCGTATGGCCGACAGGGCCAGGGCCAGGGCCATGACCCGTACGGCTACCAGGGAAACCAGGACCAGACCCCTTACGGCAACCAGCACCCGGACCAGAGCCACGGCTACCCGCAGCAGCAGCCCCGGTGGCAGGAGCCGTACCCGCGGCAGTACGGGCAGGGACAGGGCCAGACACAGGGCCAGGGCGGCTACGACCAGGGGTACGACCAGCAGCAGTACGACCAGGGGTACGACCAGCAGCAGTACGACCAGCGGCAGTACGACCAGGGGTACCGGCAGGGCGAGGGCCACCCCCGGCAGCAGTACGGCTCGGAGCAGTACCCCTACGGCCAGGGGAACGGCCGGGACTGAGACCGGCCGCCGGGGACCGCCGGCTCAGAACCCGCGCGTCCGCTTGGCGGCCCGCCGCCCCCCGGCGGAGCCGCCCGGCAGCCGCAGGAAGAGCCGGGAGATCTCGGAACCGAGGTTCACGCCGATCGCGATGGCCATCGCGAGGGCGGCCGCCTTGGTGAGCGACACGAGCCCCTTGTCGACCTCGTTCTGCGCGATGGACAGCAGCCCGAAGTAGGTGGCCGAACCGGGCAGCAGGGGCCCGATCGCGGCCGTCGTGTACGGCAGCGCGGAGGCGAACCGGTAGCGCGAGAGCAGTTGCCCGAACAGCCCGACCAGGCCCGCCGCGACGGCCGTGGACGCCACCGGCGAGATCCCGCCCGCGTAGTGCATCGCCCCGTACACCGACCAGGCCACCCCGCCGTTGAGGGTCACCGCCAGCACGGTGGACCGCTCCTGCTGGAGCAGCACCGCGAAGGTCAGGGACAGCAGCATGGACGCGGCGATCTGGAGCACCGGCCGCTCCGAGATGTTCAGCGCCGCGTCCGGGTTGAGCTGCGCGCCCAGCTTCACGCCGAAGTAGAGGACGACCAGGACGCCGACGACGATGCCGACGAAGAAGTACATGACTTCGAGCAGCCGCGCGGACGCGGTGATGTAGAAGCCGGTCAGGCCGTCCTGCACGCCCGCGACGAGCGCCCGCCCCGGCAGCAGCGCGAACAGCCCACCGGTGATCACCGCGGAGGCCTTGACGTCGACGTGCGCGATGGTGAGCGCCACCCCTATGGCGGCGGGCGGCATGGCGGCGACGGTGAACTGGTAGAACTCCGGGAGCCCGCGCCCGGCGCACAGCCACGCGAGCCGGTCGCCGAGCATCGCGCCGAGCGCCGCCGCGACGAACACCACCGCGTCACCGCCGACGAGCACGGAGGCCGCGCCGGCCAGCAGCCCGCCGGAGGCCGTGAGGACCCATCCGGGGTACGGGTGCCGGTTGCGGCGCATCTCCGCGAGGCGCCCGTAGGCCTCCTCCAGGGAGATGTGGGTCTCCGGGTCGCTGAGGTCGTCGACGAGCCGGTACACGGCCGACAGACGGGTGTAGTCGGTGCCCCGGCGGCGGACCGTCCGGGAGGCCGTCACCGGGTCGTCCACCAGGGACGGCTGGTACGAGATCGACAGCAGGGTGAAGGTGACGGTCGGCTCGCAGCGGTCGAGGCCGTAGGAGCGGCAGACGGCGAACATCGCGGTCTCCACGTCCTCGGCGCCCTCACCGCCCGCGAGGAGCAGCTCGCCGATCCGCAGCGTCAGGTCGAGCACGCGCGGGACGGCGGGCCCCGACTCGTCCTCCTTGTGGACGGGTTCGGGCGCGGGCCGCTCGGTCACCGGCATCCGCAGCATCGTGCGCATCCGGTCCTGCCAGGGCGCGTCCTTGGTCAGACTGACCGCGGGGACGCCGTTCGCCGGGGTGAACGCGGGCGGCGCGTGCCGGGCGCTGTAGGTGGCCGGGAGGCTGAACGCCGAGCCCTCGGGCTCGGGCGCCGGCGGCTGGGCGACGTCGAGGCCCCGGGGAACGGCGAACTCGGAGGTGGTGGACGAGTCGGCCGGGGGCGGCTGGGTGACGTCGAGTCCCTTGGGGAGGGCGAACTCCGAGGTGATCGAGGAATCCTCGTCCGCGCCCGGTCCCGGCGCCGCGGCCCCGACGGGCGGACCGAAGGCGCTGCGCGCCTCGTCCGTCCGCCGCTTGCGGTCCTCCGCTTCCGGCTCCGCCACCTGCTCCCGCCTCGCCTTTCGTCCGTCTGTGGATCTTCTTCTTTCCTTCCGTACGCCCAGTATGCGTACGGATACGCGAACGGGCCGCGCGGCCCCCTGGGGGATCGCACGGCCCGTTCGGAAGGGAGCGGGCGGCCGGGGCCGCCCAGGGGGGTCAGTGACCGCCCGACTCCTTGAAGCGCTTGTACGAACGCTCGATCTCGGCCTCCGCGTCCGTGCGGCCGACCCAGTTGGCGCCCTCGACGGACTTGCCGGGCTCCAGGTCCTTGTAGACCTCGAAGAAGTGCTGGATCTCCAGGCGGTCGAACTCCGACACGTGGTGGATGTCGCGCAGGTGCTCCACACGCGGGTCGTGCGCCGGGACGCACAGCAGCTTGTCGTCGCCGCCGGCCTCGTCCGTCATCCGGAACATGCCGATGGTGCGGCACTGGATGAGGCAGCCGGGGAACGTCGGCTCGTCCAGGATGACCAGCGCGTCCAGCGGGTCGCCGTCCTCGCCGAGGGTGTTCTCGACGAAGCCGTAGTCGGCCGGGTAACTGGTCGAGGTGAAGAGTCGACGGTCCAGACGGATCCGACCGGTCTCGTGGTCCACCTCGTACTTGTTCCGTGAACCCTTCGGAATCTCGATCGTGACGTCGAACTCCACCGGTGGCTCCTCCATGATCAGCACATAGTTCTGGTGGTTAAGTGTCCCTCACGCAGGTGGGTGATCGCGAAAGGGGCTGGTGGTCGTGCCAGAGCTGAGGGCTTGGCGGACCGCGAGACCGCATCTGGTGCGGGTCGCGCGGACGGTGAAACCGCATGTGGCGCGGGTCACCCGAGCCGTGCGGCCCGGTGCCGTGCGGTTCACGACACCGCAGCTCACGGCCGTCGCCGCCACCCTGGGCCTGGCGCTGGCGGCCGGGGCGGTGACCGTGGCCGGTCCCTGGGACTCCACCGGTCAGCGTACGGCGGAGCGCGACTGGGCCGCATCGCGGGCGCCGGAGGGTGGCGCAGATCACGCGGGCGCGGCCGGCGCCGCCGCCACCGCGCCGCGGCCGGCGCCCAGCGCGGCCACCGTGCTGGCCGGTCTGAGCCGCTCCACGACCGCCGTGCCCGCCCCCGCCGAACAGGCCCTCAAGAAGGTCCTCGACCCGCTGCTCGGCAACTCCGTCCTCGGCGCCCGGCGCACCGCGGTCGTGGTGGACGTGGCGACCGGCAAGAGGCTCTACGGCAAGGGCGCGGACGACGTCCAGACCCCCGCCTCGACCACGAAGATTGCCACCGCCGTCGCCGCCCTCACCGCGCCCGGCCCCGACCACCGCATCACCACCCGCACGGTCCTGGAGCCCGACACCAAGGAGGTCGTGCTCGTCGGCGGCGGCGACCCCACCCTGACCGCGCACAAGGTCACCGACGGCTGGGCGAGCCTGCGCACCCTCGCCGACCGGACGGCCACCGCGCTGAAGTCCCGTCACATGACGCACGTGACGCTGTCGTACGACACCTCGCTCTACCGGGGCCCCGTACTTCACCCCATCGGGGTCAACGAGAACATCGCCAAGGTCACCCCCCTGATGGTCGACGAGGGCCGGCTCGACGACTCCACGAGCGGTACGGCCGCGCGCGCCGAGGACCCGGCGGCCGACGCGGCCCGCCGCTTCGCCGGCCTGCTCCACGACCGCGGCATCGGCACGACCTCGCCGGGCCTCTCCAAGGCGACCGGCCGCTCCCAGGCCCTCGCCTCGGTCTCCTCGCCGCCGCTGTCCGCGCTGGTCGAGCGCATGCTGACCAACAGCGACAACGACATCGCCGAGGCCCTGGCCCGGCAGGTCGCCCTCGCCACCGGCGCCGAGCCCAGCTTCGACGGCGACGCCGAGGCGATCCACGCCCAGTTGAAGAAGCTCAAGCTCCCGCTCACCGGCGCGCGCTTCGCGGACGGCAGCGGACTCAACCGCGCCGACAAGCTCTCCGCCGGCCTGCTCACCGGTCTGCTGGCCGCGGCCGGCGACGCGGACCACCCCGAACTCCGTACGGTCCTCACCGGCCTGCCCATCGCCGGCTTCACCGGCACGCTCAGCACCCGCTACGCCGACGCCCCCACGGCCACCGGCGTGGTCCGCGCCAAGACCGGCACCCTGACGGGCGTCAACACCCTCGCCGGGACGGTCGTCGACGCGGACGGCCGCCTGCTGGCCTTCGCCTTCCTGACGTCCGACGAGGCGACCCCGCCCGACCCGCTCGCCGCCCGCTCCGCCCTGGACCGCACGGCCACGGCCCTGGCGTCCTGCGGCTGCCGGTAGGACACGCCTCAGCCGCACCACGGGCACCACCGGTACCTCCGGCCCCCCGCCCGGCCGCATCCGGGGCCTTACCCCTCACCGCACGGGGACCCGCTCACGTACGGTTGACGCATGACGAGCATCGGTGGTGCCGCATCTACTGGGATGGTCGACTGGAACCTCGCGGTGGCGACCGCGACCCGGCTCGTGCGGCCGGGCCCCGAAGTGAGCCGTGACGAGGCCCGCGCCATCGTCGCCGAACTGCGCCGGCACGCGAAGGTCTCCGAGGAGCACGTCCGCAGCTTCACCCGGATGGGTGACGACGTCACGCACGACACCCCTGTCCTGGTCGTCGACCGCCCCGGCTGGGTGCGGGCCAACGTCGCCGGGTTCCGGGAGATCCTCAAGCCGCTGCTGGGCAAGATGCAGGAACGGCGCGGCAACACCCCGGGCGGAGCCGTCCTCGGCGCGGTCGGCGGCAAGGTCACCGGTGTCGAACTGGGCATGCTGCTCTCGTTCCTGTCCTCCCGGGTCCTCGGCCAGTACGAGACGTTCGCGCCCGCTACCCGGGACCTGCCGGCCGGCGGCCCCACCGGGTCCGGCAGCGGCGGGGGCAGGCTCCTGCTGGTCGCCCCGAACATCGTGCACGTGGAGCGCGAACTCGACGTCCAGCCGCACGACTTCCGCCTGTGGGTGTGCCTCCACGAGGAGACGCACCGCACCCAGTTCTCGGCCGTGCCCTGGCTGCGCGACCACCTGGAGGGCGAAATCCAGTCGTTCCTGGGGGAGACCGAGGTCGACCCCATGACCGTCCTGGAGCGGGTCCGCGAGGCCGCGCAGTCGCTCGCCGGCTCGCGCCCCGACACCGAGGAGGACGACGGCGGCCGTTCCCTGGTGGAAATCGTGCAGACGCCCGCCCAGCGGGAGATCCTCGGCCGGCTCACCGCCGTGATGTCCCTCCTGGAGGGCCACGCCGACTTCGTCATGGACGGCGTCGGACCCTCCGTGGTCCCGTCCGTCGCCGAGATCCGCGAGAAGTTCCAGCAGCGCCGCGCGAAGGGCGCCTCCCGCCTCGACCTGGCCCTGCGCAAGCTCCTCGGCCTCGACGCCAAGCTCCGGCAGTACCGCGACGGCGAGCGGTTCGTCCGCGCGGTCGTCGAGGAGGTCGGCATGGACGGCTTCAACCGCGTCTGGACCTCCCCGAACACCCTCCCGACCAAGGCGGAGATCGCCAAACCGGCGGACTGGGTCACCCGGGTGCACCGCAAGGCGGAGTCGTGAACCCTACGGGACGGCCGTCAACGGGATCCGGCCGACGGCAGGCGAACGCCCCTCCAATCACCCGTCCGAGGGACCGTGGAGCATGGGTAGGCGTGCAATGCTCGGGGAACGCCCCGGTTCTGTCACCATCTACACACTCTGAGTGACCGATCCCGGGCTAACCCCCCGAAAACTTCATGAAGGGAACCGGACATGGGTCCCCATCCTGCGGTCGCGGCGATACGCCTGGCGGTCCGCCGCGTACTCCACGACATCCTCACCGAGCACCCGCCCGCCCCCGACACCCCGCGCCCGCCCGCCCGCGCCGCCGCGCGCCCCTGCGGGCCCGACACCGAGCGCGTCCCCGCCCCCGGCAGCCGCCGCAGCGCGACCGTGCCGGCCGGCGCCCCGCTCGACCAGCCCCCCGCGCCCGCCGCCCGGCCACGCCAGGGCGACGACGCGGCCCCGGAGCACCCCCCGCGCCCCGCCCCGCTCGCCCCCCTCGTTCTCGTGGCCTGCTCCGGCGGCGCCGACTCCATGGCGCTCGCCTCCGCCCTCGCCTTCGAGGCCCCCAAACTCGGCATCCGCGCCGGCGGCATCACCGTCGACCACGGGCTCCAGCCCGGCTCCGGCCTGCGCGCCGACGAGGTCGTGCTGCGCCTCACCGAACTCGGCCTGGACCCCGCCGAGTCGGTCGCCGTCACCGTCGGCCGCGGCGGAGGCCCCGAGGCCGCCGCCCGCGACGCCCGGTACGCCGCCCTGGACTCCGCCGCCGAGCGCCACGGCGCCGCCGCGATCCTCCTCGGCCACACCCGCGACGACCAGGCCGAGACCGTCCTGCTCGGCCTCGCCCGCGGCTCCGGCATCCGCTCGCTGTCCGGCATGGCCGCGGTCTCGGGGGCCGGCGGCCGTTACCGGCGCCCCTTCCTGCACCTGGACCGGCAGACCGCCCGCAAGGCGTGCATGGTCCAGTCGCTGCCCGTCTGGGACGACCCGCACAACACCGACCCGGCCTACACCCGCTCCCGGCTGCGCCACGAGGGCCTGCCCGCCCTGGAGAAGGCGCTCGGCAAAGGAGTCGTGGAGGCACTCGCCCGGACGGCCCAGCTCTCCCGGGACGACGCCGACGCCCTCGACGCCTGGGCCGGCCAGGCCGAGGCCTCCGTACGCGACGCGGCCGGCCTCCTGGAGTGCGCCAAGCTCTACGCCCTCCCGCCGGCCGTACGGCGGCGCGTCCTGCGCCGGGCGGCCATCGAGGCGGGCGCCCCGGCGGGCTCGCTGTTCGCCCGTCACATCGAGGAGATCGACCGGCTGATCACCGGCTGGCGGGGCCAGGGAGCCATCAACCTCCCGGGCAAAGTCGTGGCCCAGCGACAGGGTGGCAGACTGGTGATCCGGCAAGGCTGAAAACCGGACCTTCCGCCGGGGCCGCTCACGCGGTTCCACGGGACCCCGCACCGGGTCCCGGGCGGTCCGACCGGCCGCGCGAGCCCAGTAAGTGGGACGGACGACCGAAAGTGATGCGGGTGGACGCGAAAGACATGGGCACCGACCTCAAGTCGGTGCTCATCACCAAGGAAGAGATCGACGCGAAGCTGGCCGAGCTGGCCGCGAAGATCGACGCGGAGTACGCGGGCAAGGACCTGCTGATCGTCGGCGTCCTCAAGGGCGCCGTGATGGTCATGGCGGACCTCGCGCGGGCGCTGTCCACCCCCGTCACCATGGACTGGATGGCCGTGTCCTCGTACGGCGCGGGCACCCAGTCCTCCGGTGTGGTGCGGATCCTCAAGGACCTCGACACCGACATCAAGGGCAGGCACGTCCTGATCGTCGAGGACATCATCGACTCGGGACTGACCCTGTCCTGGCTGCTGTCCAACCTGGGCTCGCGCGAGCCCGCCTCGCTGAAGGTGTGCACGCTGCTGCGCAAGCCGGACGCGGCGAAGGTCGCGATCGACGTGGAATGGGTCGGCTTCGACATCCCGAACGAGTTCGTCATCGGGTACGGCCTGGACTACGCCGAGAAGTACCGGAACCTCCCGTTCGTCGGTACGCTCGCGCCCCACGTCTACGGCGGCTGAGCACCCTCGTGCCGAGGGTGGCCGGTTCCTCGTAGGACGGACGGGAACCCCAGCGGGTTCCGCGCCGTTGGAGCATGCGTGGACGGGATTGCCGGCAGTCCCCTGCGGCTTCGGGTGACAATGCTGGGGTACCGTCCGAAGAACAGTCTTTATCAAACTCACTATGGCAGGAGGGACGGGGCGGCACCGCTCCGTATGGATGGACGTGAAGCGATACTTCCGTGGGCCGGTCATGTGGATCGTGCTGGCCGTCCTTGCCGTGGTCGTGTTGATGCAGGTCGTCGGTTCGTCCGGCGGCTACAAGACGGTGGACACCGGCCAGGTCGTCCAGGCGATCAACCAGAACAAGGTCGAGTCGGCAAAGATCACCACCGGCGACGAGCAGGTCATCAAGGTCTCGCTGAAGGACGGCGAGAAGGTTGAGGGCAGCTCCAAGATCCAGTCGAGTTACATCGGCGACCAGGGCGTGACCCTGGCCAACACACTCCAGAACAAGTACGAGAACAAGCAGATCCCGGACGGCTACACGGTGTCGCCGTCCAAGCAGAACCCGTTCCTGGGCATCCTGCTGTCTCTGCTGCCCTTCGTCCTCATCGTCGTCGTCTTCCTGTTCCTGATGAACCAGATGCAGGGCGGCGGCTCCCGGGTCATGAACTTCGGGAAGTCCAAGGCGAAGCTCATCACCAAGGACACCCCGAAGACGACGTTCGCGGACGTCGCCGGTTCGGACGAGGCCGTCGAGGAGCTCCAGGAGATCAAGGAGTTCCTCCAGGAGCCGGCCAAGTTCCAGGCCGTCGGCGCCAAGATCCCCAAGGGCGTCCTGCTCTACGGGCCTCCCGGCACCGGCAAGACCCTGCTCGCGCGTGCCGTCGCGGGCGAGGCGGGCGTTCCCTTCTACTCGATCTCGGGTTCCGACTTCGTCGAGATGTTCGTCGGTGTCGGTGCCTCCCGGGTCCGTGACCTCTTCGAGCAGGCCAAGGCGAACGCCCCGGCGATCGTCTTCGTCGACGAGATCGACGCGGTCGGCCGCCACCGCGGCGCCGGCCTCGGCGGCGGTCACGACGAGCGCGAGCAGACCCTCAACCAGCTCCTGGTCGAGATGGACGGCTTCGACGTGAAGGGCGGCGTCATCCTGATCGCCGCCACGAACCGGCCCGACATCCTCGACCCGGCCCTCCTGCGCCCCGGCCGCTTCGACCGCCAGATCGCGGTCGACCGCCCGGACATGCAGGGCCGCCTGGAGATCCTCAAGGTCCACCAGAAGGGCAAGCCGGTCGCCCCGGGCGTCGACCTGTCCGCGGTGGCCCGCCGGACCCCCGGCTTCACGGGCGCCGACCTGTCGAACGTGCTGAACGAAGCGGCGCTGCTCACCGCGCGCAGCAACCAGAAGCTCATCGACAACGACATGCTGGACGAGGCGATCGACCGTGTGGTCGCGGGCCCGCAGAAGCGGACCCGGATCATGTCGGACAAGGAGAAGAAGATCACCGCGTACCACGAGGGCGGACACGCCCTGGTCGCGGCGGCTTCCCCGAACTCCGACCCGGTCCACAAGATCACGATCCTGTCGCGCGGCCGTGCCCTCGGCTACACGATGGTCCTGCCGGACGAGGACAAGTACTCCACCACGCGCAACGAGATGCTGGACCAGCTCGCGTACATGCTGGGCGGGCGCGCGGCCGAGGAACTGGTCTTCCACGACCCGACCACCGGTGCGGCCAACGACATCGAGAAGGCCACGGCCACCGCTCGCGCGATGGTCACGCAGTACGGCATGACCGAGCGTCTGGGCGCGATCAAGTTCGGCGGCGACAACACCGAGCCCTTCCTGGGCCGGGAGATGTCGCACCCGCGTGACTACTCGGAAGAGGTCGCCGCGCTCGTCGACGAAGAGGTCAAGAAGCTCATCGAGAACGCGCACAACGAGGCCTGGGAGATCCTGGTCGAGAACCGCGACGTTCTGGACGCGCTGGTCCTCCAGCTGCTGGAGAAGGAGACGCTGAGCAAGGAGCAGATCGCCGAGATCTTCGCTCCCATCGTGAAGCGCCCGGCCCGCCCCGCGTGGACCGGCTCCTCCCGCCGTACGCCGTCCACCCGCCCGCCGGTGCTCTCCCCCAAGGAGCTGTCGCTGACGAACGGCGCGAACGGCGCGACGGCCTCCATCGCCACCGCGACGGAGTCCGTCCCGGTGACGGAGACCGGACCGGAGGACCGCACCGAGAGCTGACACCGGCTCCCGGCGCCCTCACCAGGGCCGGAATGCATGCCGCGCCCCCCAGGTTCTAGCCTTGGGGGGCGCGGCTTTTTCGCGCGCCCGCACCTTTTGGACGCGTCGACGGCACGCGCAGGAGCCCCAGGAACGAGGACCAGATGACCGACCCCGTGACGCTGCACGGCGACGCACCGATCGGTGAGTTCGACGAGAAGCGCGCCGAGAACGCCGTACGCGAGCTGCTGATAGCCGTCGGCGAGGACCCGGACCGCGAGGGGCTCCGGGAGACGCCGGGGCGGGTGGCGCGGGCGTACAAGGAGCTGCTGGCGGGGCTGCGGCAGGCTCCCGAGGACGTGCTGACGACGACCTTCGACCTGGGGCACGACGAGATGGTCCTGGTGAAGGACATCGAGATCGTCAGCTTCTGCGAGCACCACCTGCTGCCGTTCCACGGGGTGGCGCACGTCGGCTACATCCCGGCGTCCAGCGGGAAGATCACCGGCCTGTCGAAGCTGGCCCGGCTGGTCGACGTGTTCGCCCGCCGGCCGCAGGTGCAGGAGCGGCTGACCACGCAGATCGCCGACTCGCTGATGCGCATCCTGGAGGCGCGGGGCGCGATCGTCGTCATCGAGGCGGAGCACATGTGCATGTCCGTCCGCGGTATCCGCAAGCCCGGTGCCAAGACCACCACCTCGGCGGTCCGCGGCCAGCTGCGCGACTCCACGACCCGCGCCGAGGCGATGAGCCTGATCCTGTCCCGCTGACCGCTGACCGCTGACCGCTGACCGCTGACCGCTGACCGCTGACCGCTGACCGCTGACCGCTGACCGCTGACCGCGCCGACGGTGTGTGTGGGGGCGGCGGCGGGGTGACGGCTAGGCGGCCGTGGCGGTTCCGCCGTGGTGTTCGTCGTCGTCCTCCGGGAGCTTGCAGACGCGCTCCAGGAAGAAGCCGGCCGCTATGACGGCGATTCCGGCGGCGACCGAGAAACCGGCGTAGATGGCCTGGTCGCGGCGGGCGGGGACCTCCAGGGACTCCAGCAGGAACACGCCGGTCCCGCCGTACAGCCCGGCCACCAGGGCGGCCACCAGGGCGCTCGCCTGGCCGAAGACGACCGCGCGGGCCGCCATCAGCGGGTCGACGCCCTTCGCGCCCGGGCGGCGCTCGCGCTGTGCCTTGAGCCGGGCGCGCAGCGACAGGGCCGTGGCCAGCAGGACGATCGCGATCAGGGCGAGCACGATGGGGGCGGCCAGCGGGACCCGGGGGAGTGTGCCCAGCGCGTTCCACAGGCGGGCGCCCGCCCAGGACAGCACTCCGGCCACGAGGAACACCGCGGCCAGGGTCCGGATGCGCAGCTCTTTCACGATGCCCCTTCGATAGCCCGCCTGGGGGCCGGCCCCGCGTCGGGCCGGCCCGTGGTCGTCCTGACCTTAACGACTACTCGGGCAGCCGGAGTTCCAGGTCCCCGCGGGGGGCCACGCCGTCCCGGGTGACCGCGCCGAGGAGCTGGGCGACGGCGCCGCGCCCGGGGAGCTGGGCCTCGGGGTCGACATCGTGCCAGGGGGCGAGGACGAAGGCCCGCTCGTGGGCGCGCGGGTGAGGGAGGGTCAGCACCGGGTCGTCGGAGACGAGATCGGCGTAGGCAACGATGTCCACGTCGATGGTGCGGGGCCCCCAGCGCTCGTCGCGCACCCGGTGGAAGGCCTCCTCGACCGCGTGCGCCCGCTCCAGGAGCGAGGACGGCGGCAGGGTGGTCCGCAGGACCACGACCGCGTTGAAGTACGAGGGCTGGCTGCCCGGGTCGACGCCCCAAGGCTCCGTCTCGTAGACGGGCGAGACCGCCTTGACGCGGACGCCCGGGGTGTCCTCCAGCGCGTCGATGGCGCCCTGGAGGGTCTCCAGACGGTTCCCCAGGTTCGAGCCGAGGGAGATCACGGCGCGCCGCGGGTTCTGCAGCGTCGAGTCGGCGGCGTCCACGCGCTCGACGACGGAGGCGGGCACCGGCTGGACGGTCGGGTCGCTCTGACCCTCGGTGAAGGACGCGGTCATACTCGGCTCCGGGTGATCGTCACGGTCACGTCGTCGAAGGGGACCGTGATCGGCGCGTCGGGTTTGTGGACGCAGACCTCGACCTCCAGGACCGCGTCGTGCTTGAGACAGGTCTGGGCGATGCGTTCGGCGAGCGTCTCGATGAGGTCGACCGGCTCGCCCTGGACGACGGCGACGACCTCCTCGGCCACGATGCCGTAGTGCACGGTCTTCGTGAGGTCGTCGTCGGCCGCGGCCGGCCGGGTGTCCAGGCCGAGGGTCAGGTCCACGATGAAGGTCTGGCCCTCCTCGCGCTCCCTCTGGAAGACGCCGTGGTGCCCGCGGGCCTTGAGGCCGCGCAGCGCGACACGATCCACGCGAATCACTCCTGCAATCGTCGGTAACGGCCGTGGTGCGCCGAGTGCGGTCGGCACACCGGCCTCAGGCGAATCTACCTGCGGGCACCGACAGCGTTCGCCCGAGGGGGCGGGCGTCCGGACGAAGGCGCCGAGGCTTCACCGGGCGTTTCCCCCGGGGAACGCGGCGGCTCACGGGTTGGTAGCCGCCCCTACCCAGGGGCGGTGATTCCAACCACTTCTTGGTTCTTGTGGGGGTCCCTGTGCGGGCCGCCCGTACGCCGGAAGCGGTCCTCATGGGCCCCTGCCCACTCAACCGGCGGTGTCCTCGTCGTCTTCCTCACTCGATTCGGCGAGGACCGGCGAGGCGTGGTGGGACCAGAGTTTCCAGCCCTCGGGGGTGCGGCGGAACAGGTTCGTGGCGACGACGAGCTGGCCGACGAGCGGGCCCAGCTCGTCGCTGTCGTCGGGCGCCGGGCCGCCGCTGAGGATGTTCTCCGTGCAGGTGACGAGCGCGGTGTCCCCGGAGACGGAGACCCGCACGTCGGTCAGGAAGAACTGGATGTACTCCGTGTTCGCCATGATCAGCGCGTACGAGCGGAGCACCTCGCCGCGGCCGGTGAGGACGGGCCAGCCGGGGTGGACGCAGGAGACGACCGCGCCCTCGCCGGCGAAGTCGTCGTCGGCGGTGTCCAGCGGGGCCAGCCACAGGCCGGAGAGTTCCTCGAAGTCGCCCCGCTCCATCGCCTCGTAGAAGGCGGTGTTGGCGCTCTCGACCTGCTCGACGTCGGTCTGCGGTGTGCTCACCGGGCTCCCTCTGCGGCCGGACGGGCGGCGGCGCCGTGGGGCCCGCCGGTGCGGGCGCCCTCGACGGCGCGGGCGACCCGCACGGCGTCGGCGGTGGCCCGGACCTCGTGGACGCGGACCGCCCAGGCGCCGTGCTGGGCGGCGATCGCGGAGACGGCGGCGGTGGCCGCGTCCCGTTCGCGGGCGGGCGGTGGGGCGCCCTTCGGGTCGGCCAGGACGTGGCCGAGGAACCGTTTGCGGGAGGCGGCGACCAGCAGGGGGCGGCCGAGGGTGTGCAGGCGGTCGAGGTGGGCGAGGAGCGCGAGGTCGTGGGCGGGGTCCTTGGAGAAGCCCAGTCCGGGGTCGACCACGATCCGGTCGGCGGCGATCCCGGCCTCGATGGCGGCCGCCACGCGCGCGTGCAGCTCGTCGACGACCTCGGAGACCACGTCCTCGTAGACGCCCCTGACGTTTCCGCCGGCCAGGAAGCCGCGCCAGTGCATGACGACGAAGGGGGCTCCGGCGGCGGCGACCGCCGGGATCATCGCGGGGTCGGCGAGGCCGCCGCTGACGTCGTTGACGAGGGCGGCGCCGGCGGCGAGGGACTGTTCGGCGACGGAGGCGCGCATGGTGTCGACGGAGACGGTGACGCCCTCGGCGACCAGGCCCCGGACGACGGGGATGACGCGCTTGAGTTCCTCCGCCTCGTCCACGCGGGTGGCGCCCGGGCGGGTCGACTCGCCGCCGACGTCCACCAGGTCGGCGCCCTCGGAGACCAGGTCGAGGCCGTGCTTGACGGCGGCCGTCGTGTTGAACCAGTGGCCGCCGTCGGAGAAGGAGTCGGGGGTGACGTTCACGACCCCCATGACCGCGCAGCGGTCCCACGTCGGCAGCCCCACGACTCGCCCGCGCCCACGCTCGATGCTCATACACCCAGCCTAGGCCCTGTAACCGCTCCTCCCGGGGGCCGCCGGGACCGCTCCCCCCAAGGGGAGGGCGGCCCTCGGACGGCCCGCCGGGGAGGGCGGGCCGTCCGAGGGCGCCCGGGGCGGGGGCGGCCGGTGTTCCGGCTACGCCGCCCGGACGCCCCGGTCGGACACCGCGTGGGGGCAGGGGCGCGGCGGACGGGGGCGGCGGCGCAGCAGGCGGGGGAGGGCGAGGGTGACGAAGCCCTCGGCCTGCATGGCGGCGAGGCCGATGCGCGGGAGGTCGCGGGAGGAGGCGTAGACGACGAAGCGCGGCTCCCAGCGGGGGCGGAACTTCGCGTTGAACTTGTACAGCGACTCGATCTGGAACCAGCGGGACAGGAACACGAGCAGCCCGCGCCAGGCGCGCAGCACCGGCCCGGCGCCGATCTTCTCGCCGCGGGCGAGTGCCGCGCGGAACATCGCGAAGTTGAGGGAGATCCGGGCGATGCCGAGGCGGGGGGCCGCCTGGAGCGCGGCCACGATGAGGAGTTCGTTCATGCCCGGGTCGGCCGCGCGGTCGCGCCGCATGAGGTCCAGGGAGACCCCGTCGGTGCCCCAGGGCACGAAGTGCAGGACGGCCTTCAGGTCGCCGTACTGGCCGGGCTGGTCGTCGGCCTTGTGGGCGGTGGCGATCAGGCAGTCCCCGTCGGAGGGGTCGCCGATCCGGCCGAGCGCCATGGAGAAGCCGCGCTCGGTGTCGGTGCCGCGCCAGTCCTCGGCGGCGCGCCGTATCCGGTCCAGTTCGCCCTCGCCGAGGTCACGGATGCGCCGTACCCGGGTCTCGTAGCCAGCCCGTTCGATGCGCTTCACCATCTGGCGCACGTTCCGCATCGCGCGCCCGGCCAGGGAGAAATCCGCGACGTCCACCACCGCCTCGTCGCCGAGTTCGAGCGCGTCGAGGCCGGTCTCGCGGGTCCAGACCTCGCCGCCCGTCTCGGAGCAGCCCATGACGGCGGGCGTCCAGGAGTGTGCCCGGGCCTCGTCCATGAAGCGTTCGATGGCGCCCGGCCAGGCCTCGACGTCACCGATGGGGTCGCCGCTGGCGAGCATCACCCCGGAGACCACCCGGTAGGTCACCGCCGCCTTGCCGCTGGGCGAGAAGACGACGGCCTTGTCGCGGCGGAGCGCGAAGTGGCCGAGCGAGTCCCGCCCGCCGTGCTTCTCCAGCAGCGCGCGCAGCCGGACCTCGTCGTCCTCGGTGAGGCGGGCGGCCGGGTGTTCGGGGCGGAAGGCGAGATAGACGGTGGTGACGGCGGTCAGCCAGCCGAGCGCGCCGAGGGAGAACGCGACGGTCCAGGAGGTGGGCCCCGCGTAGTCGACGGGACCCTCGAAGCCGACCAGCCCGTACAGGACGTGGGTGATCCGGTCGGCCAGGCTCGGGTCGCCGATCATGCGGTTCTCGTGGACGCTGACGATGAGGAGTCCAAGGACGAGGGAACCGGCGCCCATGAGAACGAAGTTGGCGAGCGCGCGCCAGCGGCTGCGCGGATCGGGCAGGGCCGCGAACTCGTCGCGGTGGCGCAGCAGCGGCGCGAGCAGCGCCGCCGAGATGACGACGCCGATCAGCGAGTGGCGGTACGAGAACTGCGCGACGGCGCCGACCGGGAGCAGGACCACCGCGGCCCGCCAGGCCCGGCGCTTGCGGCGCCGCAGCCCGTGGGCGAGCAGCAGCAGGAGCACCCCGGCGCTGAGCGACAGGGCCGCGGCGAACGGGCCGAACGAGCCGGGCAGCACTTCCGCGAGGGCGTGCATACGGCTGTGACGGAAGCGCGGGAAGACGCCCGCGGCGATGTCCAGGAGACCGACGAGTGTGCAGGCCCTGGCGATCAGGGCGGGAACGGCCTCGGGGCTCGGACCGCGCAGTATGCGCCGCGTCCGCCCCGTCCGGCCCGGAACCTCGCCCACCATTTCCCCATCTACCCTGACAGACATCGCATCCCGTAGTTCCGCGAGAGACCTTGAATCCGGTGCCATTCCGGCATCCGGCGACATTGCGCCCTCTAGGACGGTGTCTTGGGGACACAGGTTCACTCGTCTCCGGAAAGCCGGTTCAAAAGGTAAGGAAAGTCCAGGGCAAGGCCTCGCGAAGGAGCGGGACGGCCGGGACGGAAAGCGCGGGCGGAGCAGCTCATGGGTCTCACGAGCGACAAGGTGCTGGTACTGGCGGTCCTGCTGGCCGTGCTGCTGTTCGCGGGCACGGTGTGGTGGTGGCCGCGGCTCGCGCGGCGCACCTGGCGGGCCGTCAGCGGGCGCGTGGGCCTGCTGCTGGCCACCCAGTTGGCGCTGTTCGCCTGCGTGGGGCTCGGCACCAACCAGGCGTTCGGGTTCTACGCGAGCTGGGCCGACCTGCTCGGCCAGGAGCACGGCGAGGGCGTGGTCGTCGACCACAACGGCGCGGGCGGTGCGGGCGGCGGCCCCCTCCAGGTGGTCGACACCCAGCAGGTGAACGTCTCGGGCGGCTCCCGGCGGTGGGTCGGCGGCCAGATCCAGAAGATCGACGTCGTCGGCCGGACGACCCGGATCGCCACATCGGCGTACGTCTATCTGCCGCCCGAGTACTTCCAGCCCCGCTACCGCACCCGGACCTTCCCGGCCGTCACCGTGCTGACCGGCTATCCCGGGACCGCGGGCGCGCTCGTCAAGGGCCTGCGCTACCCGCAGACGGCGAGCAGGCTGGCCAAGAACGGCACGATCCAGCCGATGATCCTGGTGATGCTGCGGCCGACCGTGGCGCCGCCGCGCGACACCGAGTGCGTGGACGTCCCCGGCGGGCCGCAGGCCGAGTCGTTCTTCGCCCAGGACCTGCCCGAGGCCGTCTCGGCGCACTACCGGGTCGGCACGAAGCCCGGGAGCTGGGGCGTCATCGGCGACTCGACGGGCGGCTACTGCGCGCTGAAGCTGGCCGTCCACCACCCCGGGGTGTACGCGGCGGGGGCGGGCCTGTCCGCGTACTACAAGGCGCCGATCGACCGCACGACGGGCGACCTCTTCCACGGCGACAAGGCGCTGCGCGACAACGCCGACCTGCGCTGGTACCTGAAGAACCGTCCGGCCCCCGACACCTCACTGCTCGTCAGCAGCAGCAAGCTGGGCGAGTCCAACTACAAGGACACGCTCGCCTTCATAGACCTCGCCAAGGCCACCGGCCGTACGCGGATCTCGTCGATCATCCTCGACAGCGGCGGCCACAACTTCAACACCTGGCGGCGGGAGATCCCGGCGGCGCTCCAGTGGATGAGCGGACGGCTGAGCGACCGCTGAGGCAGGCGGTGAGCGGTCCCCGGGGCAGGCGGTGAGCGGTCGCCGGGGCCGGTGGCGAGCGTCCACCGGGGCAGGCGGTGAGCGGTCGCGGGGGCCTGGGGTGAGCGGTCGCGGGGGCCGGCGCCGAGACGCTGTCGGGGCCGGCCGGTCCGGTGCCGTGCCAATTCGGTGCGGCGCGTGGGAAATGCGTCCCGGGGAAATGCCCGCCCCCTGACGTCGATTCCGACGCGGTGATTCCGGCGGGATGACGGCCCCCGGAGCGGCGCCAATTGATCAACGGGCGTGAGGGGCCGCCGGTTTGCGACGGCCCTTGCGGGACAAGGGACACGTCCTGTCGACGGCCGGTACGCGACAAAGCCTCCGGGGTGGCTGTGTTTTTACCGTGCGGGGCACCACGATTCGCCTACGCGCGGTAAGTTTCTGGCCATGCCACGTGGACGCCATCGCCATTCCCCGCCCTTGCACAGGCTGCTGCCTCCTTCGGCGATCGCCGGCGTGTCGCTCGTCTGCGCCGTGGGGCCCTGGCTGTTCACGGAGCCGGCCGTGCTCCGTGTGCTGGCCGCGGGCGCCGCGGTGACGGCGGTCGCCGGTGCGGTCGTGATGCGCCGCTGGGACACCGCGGCGGGCAAACGGGTCGCCGACCTCACGCGCGCGCGGGCGAGCGACGAGTGGCGTCACGAGGAGCGGGTCGCCGAACTGGAGACCGACCTCGACGAATCGCGCGAGCTGCGCGTGAAGCTGGAGCACAAGCTCCGGGCCAAGCGCACCGAGCTGGCCAACTTGCGCAACGAACACGCGGCGCTGCTGCGGCGGTACGCGACCGCGGAGACGGAGCGGGCGACCGCCCTGGAGGGGCGCCGGCAGCTCGCCATCGAGGCGGCCGTCCCGACCCGGGCCCTCCCGGCGGCGCGGACCGCTCCGGACACGGTGGCCGTCCCGGACGCGCCCGTCGTCCCGGAGACTCCCGCTGTCCCGGAACCCGTCGACCCGGCGGGCTTCTTCGGCGTCGCCGAGGCGCCGGGGGCGGCGGCGAAGCGGGCGGGGGCCTCCGGGGCGGAGGCCGTCTCCGGGGCGGAGGATGCCGACTCGGTGAGGGGCGCGCAGGCCGCGCGGGGCACGCAGAGCGCTTCGGATGCGCCGGGCGCGAAGGGTGCGGGCGCGGGCGCGGGCGCGAACGGCCCGGCCGGTTCCGCGACTTCGGAAGCGGGCGGGACGGCGGAGGACGCCGAGGCGGTGGCCGGAGACGACGACACGTCGTCCGAGGGTGCCGACGCCACGGACCCCGACGTCACGGACTCCGACGTCCCGGACTCCGGCGCCGACGCCGGGACGGGGACCGACACGGAGGCGGATTCGGCGACGGAGTCCGAGGCCGGTGCCGAGCGGCCCGCCGAGGTCTTCTCCCCGGCCGGTTCGGGTCTGTTCCTGCGGGCGGGCGCCGCGTTGAGCCGGATAGCGAGCGGTGGCCCGGAGCAGGAGGGCGCCGAGGCGGCCACCCCGGGATCGGTCGCCGTGGCGCAGTCCGAGGACGAGACCGGCGCCGAGGCCGAGTCCGAGTCCGAGGTCAAGGCCGACACCAAGGCCGACACCAAGGCCGATACCAAGGCCGACGCCGCCGACAGTGACCCCGACGCCGACCCGGACCCCGATGCCGCACCCGACACGGACGCGGACGCCGAGGGCGACACGGACGGGGCGCAGGCCGTCTCCCAGGAGGGGCGCCCCGAGCCCGGCGAGTCCGCGCTCGACGCGGCCGTGAAGGACGCGGCGGCCCGCAAGAACGCGGCGGCGGCCCGGCAGAACGCTTCCGGCCGGCCGGCGGCGACCCCGGGTACGAACAGCGAGCCCCCGAAGGGCACTTCACGCCGTGGACCGGCAAACCCCGGTCCGGGTCCGGCCACCGGGGCGGGCCGCCCCTCCACCGGACCGGGTCCGGCCTCGGGCGGCGGCGCGGAGGACGGTGGGGCGCAGGGGAAGCCCGAGGCGGTCGGCGGGCATCAGCGCGCGACCGCCGAGGCCACGCCTTCGCCGTCCCGCCCGTCCGCCCCGACGGCCCCCTCCCGCGCGGCCCTGCCGGCTCCGGCGGCCCGGGCGCAGCACCCCGTCAAGGCCGCCGAGCCCGTGAAGCGGTCCGGGCACTTCACCGTGCCGACGGCGGTGGCGGTCGTACCGCCCACCGCGCCGGTGCGCCGGCCCTCGGTGGAGGGCGGGTTCGACTTCTTCGGTACGCAGAAGGGGGCGTCCGACGCCGCCACGCTGGAGGCCGTGCAGAACGAAGACCTGGCCGATGTCGTCGGACAGGAGGCGCTCGCCCTGCACAAGGAGGAGGCCGAGTCCGGGTTCAAGCCCGCGAACGAGGCCACGCTCCGGACCGGCCAGGTCATCGACCTGACGGAACACGACGAGACCGAGCAGATCGACGTGGCGGGACTGCGGAGCGCGGCTTCCTGACCCCACCGGCACATCGGGCGCGTACGGCGCGTGAGGCGCGTACGGTGCGGCGGGCGCGTCCGGCGCTGACAACGGGAAACTCGGGATGAGGGCGGTGGCGTACTGACGCCACCGCCCTCACCTCTGTCCCCGCCCGGCCGCCGCCTCCGGGCGCCGTCCCGCCCACGCACGCGTGGCCCGCCTGCAAGACCTGCCGCCGCCTCTGGAATCCCGCGTCCCGCGCGCGCACGCGTGACGTGACGAAGGCCCGCGACACGGCGTGCGCGTTCGCCGCCGTCCCGCGCGCACGCGCGTGACCCCCTTTCCCCGCCCCGCGCGTTTCCCGCCCCGCGCGCCGGGCGCCCAGCCTCCGCCACGCACGCGTGTACCCCGAGCCCCCTCAGGTCCGCCCGCCCCCCGTCAATCCCGCCCCCCTCAGGCCATCCACCGGTCCGGTCGGGCCTCCCGGCGGCCCGTGCGGGAGCGGTTTGCCTGGGCCTGGAGCAGGTCCCTCGCCTCGGCGGCGTCCCGCAGCCGGGCCGTCACCGTGTTGCCCGCGCCCGTGTCGACATGGACGTCGGCGAGCCCCTTGAACCGCGTCCAGGGCCCCTGGGTGAGCCGGACGCTCTGCACCTTCGCGTGCGGGACCAGGGAGAGACCGCGCCGGAGCAGACCGTGCCGCGCCGCGAAGACCGTGCCGGTGACGGCGAGCCCGTGGCCGCGCCACCACAGCGGCAGGCACCAGCGGGCCCGCCGCGGCGGCCGGTCCAGGGAGGCCGGGACGGTCACCCCGGGCAGCACCGCGGCGATCACGGTCTCGGCGACCTCGCGCGGGGCGACCGGTACGAGGACCGAGTTGGAGGACCCGGCCACGTGCAGCTCGACGCGTACCCAGCCGCGCCGCCGCCACAGCAGCGGCTCGACGATCCGCACGGTCTGAACCCGGCCGGGCGGCACCGTCTCGTGCGCGCGGTCCAGGAGCCCGTGGTCGATGCGCAGTCCGTCGGGGGACTCGCCCACCGTCCAGTCGTACTCGCCGACGAAGCGCCCCACGCTGCTCGCGCCCGCCGCGCCGAGCAGCGGCACGCCGGTCGCGAGGACCGTCCACACGCTGTGGGTGGCGAACCACAGCAGCGGCGGTACGACGAGGGCGGCGGCCAGGGAGCCCCAGGTGGCGCCGGTCAGCACCAGGGAGACGGCGAGGACGCCCGGCGGCACGTGCAGCAGCCGCCGTACCGGTGCCTCGCCGACCTCGCGGGCCGCCTCCGGGGTGAATCCGGCGGCGCGGGCGAGGAGCAGGGCGCGCAGCGTGCGGGCCTCCTCCTCGCCGAGGTAGGCGAGTTCGTCCTTCTTGTCGGCCCCGACGACGTCGAGTTTCAGCTTGGCGACTCCCGCGACCCGGGCCAGCAGCGGCCGGGTGACGTCGACGGCCTGGAGCCGGTCGAGCCGGATGTGCGCGGTGCGCCGGAACAACAGGCCGGTACGGATGCGCAGTTCGGTGTCCGTCACCGCGAAGTGGGTGAACCACCAGCTCAGGAAGCCGTACAGGGCGGCGCCCGGGACGATCACGGCGAGCCCGACGAGCAGCGCGGTCGTGGTGAGCCGGGTGAGCTGTTCCTGCGCCTGGTTGGGGTCGTGGACGGCCCAGCCGGCGAGCACGGCGACAGGCGCCCAGGCCCGCCGGAACGGCGTCACGGGATGCAGCCGCCGCTCGGCCCACGGCTCCTGGCCAAGCGGCCCGCCCTGGTAGCCCTGGTCGCTCTGGTCGCCGGGCCGTTCGACCCACGGTTCCCGGCCAGGCGGACCGCCCCGGCCACGCGGTCCGCCCCGGTCGCCCGGTGACGCGGTCGCGGGAGCCGGAGCGGCGGTCCCGGGCGCCGGGCCGGCGGGGACCGGCGTTCCGGACGCGGGCGGCGGACCCTTCGGGCCCGGGGAGGCCGTGGTCACAGGCCCGCCGATCGGGCCTCGCCGAGTTCGGTCAGCCGGTCCCGCAGCCGCTCCGCCTCGGCCGGATCGAGCCCGGGGATGCGGGCGTCGGTCGCCGCGGCGGCCGTGTGGAGCTGCACCCCGGCGAGCCCGAAGTGCCGCTCGACGGGCCCGGAGGTCACCTCGACGAGCTGCATCCGCCCGTACGGCACGACGGTCTCCTCACGCCACAGCACGCCCCGGCTGATCAGCAGGTCGTCGGCGCGTTCGGCGTACCGCCAGGAGCGCCAGTTGCGGCCCAGCATGCGCCAGCCCCAGGCGGCCAGGGCGAGCGGGAGCAGCGCGAACAGCGCCCAGCCCGGGCCGGCGAACACGCCGAGGAGCACCCCGACGGCGGCGGTCAGCAGTCCCAGCCACACCACCAGCAGCAGGCGGCGCATCCGCAGCAGCCCCGGAGGCAGTCCGGCCCACACCGGCTCGGGCGTCGTGCCCTCGGCAGTCTCCGTGCTTCCCGTCTCCGTGCTCCCCGTCTCCATGGGGCAAGCGTACGTACGACAGACTGTGTCCATGACTCCTACGACGGAGACCATGGTCGGTATCGGCGGCGCCGCGGAGAGCACCGACATGGTGCTCAACATCGGCCCCCAGCACCCGTCCACGCACGGGGTGCTGCGGCTGAGGCTCGTGCTCGACGGCGAGCGGATCCAGCACGCGGAGCCGGTCGTCGGCTATATGCACCGCGGCGCGGAGAAGCTCTTCGAGGCGCGCGACTACCGTCAGATCATCATGCTGGCCAACCGGCACGACTGGCTGTCCGCCTTCTCCAACGAGCTGGGCGTCGTCCTCGCCGTGGAGCGGATGCTCGGCATGGAGGTGCCCGCCCGCGCGGTGTGGACCCGTACGCTCCTCGCCGAGCTGAACCGGGTCCTCAACCACCTGATGTTCCTCGGGTCCTATCCCCTGGAGCTGGGCGGGATCACGCCGATCTTCCACGCCTTCACGGAGCGCGAGGAACTCCAGCACGTCATGGAGGAGATCTCCGGCGGGCGCATGCACTACATGTTCAACCGGGTCGGCGGCCTCAAGGAGGACCTGCCGGCCGGCTGGGCCGGCCGCGCCCGGGCCTCCGTCGCCGCGCTGCGCTCCCGGATGGGCGTCTACGACGACCTGGTGCTCGGCAACGAGATCTTCCGGGGCCGGACCCGCGGCGTCGGCACCCTGTCGGCGGAGGCCGTGCACGCCTACGGGGTGAGCGGTCCCATCGCGCGCGCCTCCGGGGTGGACTTCGACCTGCGCCGCGACGAGCCCTACCTCGCGTACGCCGACCTCCAGGACACCCTGCGGGTCGTCACCCGGCGGGAGGGCGACTGCCTGGCCCGCTTCGAATGCCTCCTGGAGCAGACACACGTCTCCCTGGACCTCGCGGACGCCTGCCTCGACCGGCTCGCCGAGCTGCCGCCCGGGCCGATCAACCAGCGGCTCCCCAAGGTCCTGAAGGCGCCCGAGGGACACACGTACGCGTGGACCGAGAACCCGCTCGGCATCAACGGCTACTACCTCGTCAGCAAGGGCGAGAAGACGCCGTACCGCCTGAAGCTGCGGTCGGCGTCGTACAACAACATCCAGGCGCTCACCGAGCTGCTGCCCGGCACGCTGGTCGCCGACATGGTGGCGATTCTCGGGTCACTGTTCTTCGTGGTCGGGGACATCGACAAGTAGCCCCGCGAAGGGGTCGCCGTCCGCCGGGCCGGCGCGGTCCGCGTCCCCGTGCGCGGTCTTCTCGGTGTCCCGGAGGCCGACGGGGGTGATCAGCCAGCCGAAGTCGCCGAGGCCGCCCGGCGCGGTGAGTTCCGCCGCGGCCCCGGCGCCCGCGAGGGCGCGCACATAGGCGGCGGGGTCCGTCGAGGCGAGCGTGAGCGGGGGGCGCGCGCCGCGCACGCCCAGCGCCCGCAGCGCCGCCCGCTGGGTCGTCACGTGCCCCCCGGCGCGCGCGCACGCGTCGAGCGCCACATGCGCGGTGATGTCACGGGAGCCGTCCGGCACCGGCGTGGTCTCGCGGCCGTCCCGGAAGCCGGTGAGGGTCCCGAAGGGCGGCCGGCGCCCGGCCGTGTGCGCGTAGTCGGCGGCGACGGCGAGACCCCGGTCCAGCGAGGCCACGGCGTCGGCCCAGGCCAGGTCGCGGGGGAGCCCGATCTCGGCCCTGGCCCCTTCGGGGCGCGCCTCGGCCGCCGGCCACCACCAGGCGCGCAGCCAGTCCGCGTCCGCGCCCTCGACGGGGTCCCCGAGGCGTTCGGTGCCGTCGTCGGCCACCAGGACCAGCCGCGCTACCCCCCGCGCGTCGGTCTCGGCGACGTCCACGGGCACGTTGTCCAGCCACTCGTTGGCGAACAGCAGCCCGGTGACGCCCCGGGGCGGCTCGGCGAGCCAGGTGATCCGGCTGTCGAGTCCGGCCGGCCGTCCGGCGCGTTCGACGGCGTACGCGCGCACCCGGGCGGCCACCTCGGCGGGGAGGCCGGCCAGGACGGCGGACACCAGCTCGCCGCGCCCGGCGGCCATGTCCACGAAGGCCAGCTCCGCCGGCCGGCCGAGCGTCGCGTCGAGGCGGCACAGCAGCCGCGCCACGGCCGCCGCGAAGAGCGGGGAGGCGTGCACCGAGGTCCGGAAGTGCCCGGCGGGACCCTCGGGCCTGCGATAGAAGCCGGAGGGCCCGTACAGCGCCTCTTCGGCGGCCTCCCGCCACCCCCGCCACCGGCGTTCCGTCCCGGGGCTCCTCGTCGCTGTCACCGGGACACGATAAGTGCGGGGAGGCGGGGTCCCTCCACCTTGGGGAGTACGAGGGGCGGTCATGGATCGATCCTCCGGTTGACCCCTGCACACAGCACGCTTCCCTACTCTGGGTTACGTGCAGCGCCTCTACGACTTTCTCCGCAGGCACCCGACATGGGTCGACGGCTTCTGGGCCGTCGTCCTGCTCGGGATCACCGGCGTGAACATCGTCAGTGTCGACGGGGTCGAGGACCACCACGGGTCGTTCGCCGAGACGCTGCCCATCGCGTTCTTCCTGTGCGTGGTCGTCGCGCTGCGCCGCCGGATGCCGGAGAAGATGCTCGTCCTGGCCGCCGCCATGGGCTTCGTCCAGGTCGTCGTGGACGTCGAGGTGATGTCCGCCGACTTCGCGATGCTGGTGATCATCTACACGGTCGCCGCGGACGGGGCGCGCTGGGCCTCCCGGTTCGGGCTGATCGGCGGCCTGTGCGCGGGCACGATCGCGCAGATCCGCTGGCCGGCGAACGAGTCGGGCGCCCTGAGCAGCGTCCTCATAGCGATCTTCCAGACGGTTCCCTTCGCGCTCGCCTGGGTGCTCGGCGACTCGATCCGCACCCGCCGGGCCTATCTCGCCCAGCTGGAGGAGCGCGCGGCCCGGCTGGAGAAGGAGCGCGAGGCACAGGCCAAGGTGGCCGTCGCCGCCGAGCGCGCCCGGATCGCCCGCGAGCTGCACGACGTCGTCGCGCACAACGTGTCGGTGATGGTCGTCCAGGCCGACGGCGCCGCCTACGTCATGGACACCGCCCCCGACCAGGCCAGGAAGGCCCTGGAGACGATCTCCGGGACCGGCCGCCAGGCGCTCGCCGAGATGCGCCGGCTGCTCGGCGTCCTGCGCACCGGCGAGCACCAGGAGAGCGGCGAGTACGTGCCGCAGCCCGACGTCGAGCAACTGGACGACCTGATCGAGCAGTGCCGCACCTCCGGCCTGCCCGTCGACTTCAAGGTGGAGGGCACCCCGCGCCCGCTGCCCAGCGGCGTCGAGCTGACCGCGTACCGCATCGTGCAGGAGGCGCTCACCAACACGCGCAAGCACGGGGGCCCGAACGCGGGGGCGAGCGTGCGCCTGGTCTACTTCGACGACGGGCTCGGCCTGCTGGTCGAGGACGACGGCAAGGGCGCACCCCACGAGCTGTACGAGGAGGGCGGCGCCGACGGGCAGGGTCACGGCCTGATCGGCATGCGCGAGCGCGTCGGCATGGTCGGCGGCACCCTGGACGCGGGGCCGCGCCCGGGCGGAGGCTTCCGCATCAGCGCCCTGCTGCCCCTCAAACCGGCCCACTGACACCTGTACACCGCCTGAGCGTGAACACCGCTGACACCCGTCCACGGGGGCACCCGTGGACGGCCTTGAACGTACGAAGGGAAAGGACCCCGATGGCGATCCGCGTGATGCTCGTCGACGACCAGGTGCTGCTGCGCACCGGCTTCCGGATGGTGCTCGCCGCCCAGCCGGACATGGAGGTCGTGGCCGAGGCGGGCGACGGCGTCGAGGCCCTCCAGGTGCTGGCCGCCACCGAGGTCGACGTGGTGCTGATGGACGTCCGTATGCCGAAGCTGGACGGGGTGGAGACCACCCGCCGCATCTGCTCGGACCCGAACCCTCCGAAGGTGCTGATCCTGACCACCTTCGACCTCGACGAGTACGCGTTCTCCGGGCTGAAGGCGGGCGCGTCCGGCTTCATGCTCAAGGACGTGCCGCCCGGCGAACTGCTCACCGCCATCCGTTCCGTGCACAGCGGGGACGCGGTGGTCGCGCCGTCCACCACCCGCCGGCTGCTCGACCGGTTCGCGCCGATGCTGCCCAGCACCGGCGGCGAACCCCGCCACAAGGGGCTGGAACGGCTCACGGACCGCGAGCGCGAGGTCATGATCCTCGTCGCCCAGGGGCTGTCGAACGGCGAGATCGCGGCGCGGCTCGTCCTCTCCGAGGCCACCGTGAAGACCCATGTGGGGCGCATCCTGACGAAGCTGGGGTTGCGCGACCGGGTCCAGGTGGTCGTGCTGGCGTATGAGACGGGCCTGGTCCGCGCGGGCGGCCTCGGCTGAGCGGCGGCGCCTCGCGGACGCGCGTGACCGGGGCGTGACCGGCGCCCACTAGGGTCTGCGCATGCTCCTGTGGATCAACGGCCCCTTCGGGGGCGGCAAGACACAGACCGCACACGAGATCCGGCGCCGGCTGCCCGGCAGTGTCATCTGCGACCCGGAACACCCCGGCTTCGGTCTGCGCCGGATGCTCCCGCCCGAATTGCGCGGCGACTTCCAGGACTTGGTGTCCTGGCGGCAGGGCGTCGTCGAGGTGCTCGACCTCGCGCTCGCCAGGCACGACGGGGTGGTCATCGCGCCGATGACGGTGACCGACCCGCGCTACTTCGCGGAGACGGTCGGCCGGCTCCGCGAACTGGGCCACGACGTACGGCACTTCACGCTGCTGGCCGAGCGGGAGACCGTACGGGCGCGGCTGCGCGAGCGCGGCTTCGGGCGGCTGCTGCGGTACGCGGCCGGGAAGGACGCCGCGCCGCGCCGCGAGAGCTGGGCCGTGGAGCAGCTCGACCACTGCCTGGAGCGGCTGCGCGAGCCGGAGTTCGCCGAGCACCTGTGGACCGACCGGACGTCGGTCGCCCGCACCGCCGAGCGGATCGCCGTCCTCGCCGGGCTGACGCTCACGCCGAACCGTGAGGGGGCCCTGCGCGGGCGCCTCAGGCGCGCGTGGACCGGCGTACGCCACATCCGCTTCGACTGAGGCCGCCCCGGCTTCCCGCCCCCGCGTACGCGTGCCCCCACTCCGGTACCGCGGCAGGCCCTTACCGTGGCAGGCCCCCTACCGCAGCAGGCCCTCCAGGAAGTCGCTGCCCAGCCGTGCCACCACGCCGGCGTCGAGCTGGTGGAGCACGTACCGGCCGCGTCGGCGGGTGGTGATCAGGCCCGCCTTCTTGAGGACGCCCAGGTGCCGGGATATCTCCGGGGCGGTCATGCCGTGCACCTGGGCCAGCTCGCCGGTGGTGTACGCGCTGCGGGCCAGGTGGCGGCAGATGCGCATCCGGACCGGGTGGGACAGGGCGGTCATCCGCAGGGTGAGCTGTTCCACGGAGGGCGGGGCGGCGAGGTCGGGGGAGCTGACCGGGTAGTGCAGCACGGGCTGCCAGCGGTACCGGTGCAGGACCATCAGATGCGGGCGGCCGAGGCTGGTGGGGACGAGGAGCAGGCCGCCGTCCGCCGTGACGGTGTGCCCCTCGGTGAGCTTGTCGACCACGATGTGCCCGGCGCTCTCGTCCAGCGACAGCGCGGAGGAGACGGACGACAGCGCCTCGCCCAGGCCCTTGCGGCGCAGCAGCTCGGTGCGGTGCCGGGCCTCGGCGGCCAGCGGGTGGCGCAGCCGGGACCAGGTCTCGGCGAAGAACGCCTCGTCGCAGTCCTCCAGGAACTGCCGCAGCCAGGCCCGCACCCCGGGCGGGTCCGCGAGCAGCCGCTCGGTGAACCGCGTCTGCCGCGGTCCGCGCGAGGCGGCCAGGTCCACCGCGCGGCGGCGCACCTCGGGGTCGGTCAGCGCGTGCGGTCCGGCGGAGCTGTAGGACAGCGCGCAGGTGAACTCCAGGGCCGCGTCCACGAACTGCTCGTCCGTGAGCTTGTCCAGCAGGTCCAGGTCCTCGGCGAGCGTCCCGCCCGGCAGGCAGGCCCCGCCGGGGATGCCCGCGCAGGGCAGGAACAGGTCCGAGAACGTCGTACGCCACAGGAAGTCCGCCTCGCACATACGGTCCGCGAGGTGCGGGTCGAGCCGGGCGGTCACGCCGGTGACCCAGCCCTGGAGGCCGGAGTGGTGGCCCGGCTCCGCGAGCGCGTGCAGCGCCATCCCCAGCTCGGCCAGCGGGGAGGGCACGAACCCGATCCGCTCCGGCCGCAGCCCGCCGATGTCGATACGCACGCTCATGCCCCCATGGTGCACCCCGCCACCGACAACGCCCGCCGTCGCCCCACAGCGCCCGTCAACGGCCGGGACGGGGCCGGTGAGCAGGCGCGACGGGGGACCAGCACCGGGGCAGGCAGCCCCGGGGCAGGCAGCCCCGGGTGGGCCTCGGCCGCCCCCGCCGCGCCGCGACCGGTCAGCCCGGGTGGGCCTCCGCAGTCCCCGCCGCGCCGCGACCGGTCAGCCCGGGTGGCCTCCGCAGCCCCGCCGCGCCCCTGTCACCCGGCGATCCCGCCCGGCAGCCGCTTCACGAACTCCCGGACGGCCGCGCGTACGTCGTCCGCCGTCCACTCCAGTCCCGGCCCGGTCACCGTCACCTCGGTGAGGGAGAGGCCCGGCCCGGCGGGGGTCCAGCCCTGGGCGAACAGGCCCGTGCCCGTCTCCTCGGTCTGGAACAGCGCCGCGTCCCCGAGGACGTCCGCGTCGTAGGGCAGCCAGACCTGGAACTGGTGGGTGTGCGGCACCTCCGGGTGGACGCGGGCCCACGCCACCCCGGCCTCGGTGAACCCGGCGCGCAGGGCGGCGGCCACCACGCGCGCGTGGGCGACGTACTCCGGCAGCCGGGGCAGCTCCTGGTCGAGGCCCACCAGGGCGGACAGCACGGTCGGGAACTGCTGGATGATCATGCCGCCGTACCGGTGCCGCCAGGTCTTCGCCTCGTCCACGAGGGTGGCGGGACCGGCGAGGGCCGCGCCGCCGAAGCCGTCGAGCGACTTGTAGAACGACACGTACACGCTGTCCGCGAGCCCGGCGATCTCGTCCAGGAGACGCCCGAAGTGCGGGGTGCACTCCCACAGGCGGGCGCCGTCGAAGTGGACCACCGCGTCCCGCGCGCGGGCGGCCTGAACGACCTCGGTCAGCTCCTCCCAGGACGGCAGCACGAAACCGGCGTCCCTGAGGGGCAGTTCCAGCAGCAGCGCGCCGAACGGCTCGGGGAAGTCCCGTACCTCCTCGGCGGTCGGCAGCCGCGGCTCGTCCGTCACCCGCACCGGCCGCAGACCGCTCACCTGGCTGAACGCGTGCCGCTCGTGGACCTCCGGGTGGCTGAGGGCGTGCAGCGCCACCGCCGGGTTCCCGGTGCGGCCCGCCCAGCAGCGCAGCGCGACCTGCTGGGCCATGGTGCCGGTCGGGAAGAACGCCGCCGCCTCCTTGCCGAGCAGCCCGGCGACCCGCTCCTCCAGCGCCTCCACGACGCCGTCCCCGTACATGTCGACCCGCCCGTCGAGGTCGTACGCGCCCTCGGCGGTCTCGCTCAGCCACGCCAGGCGCTCGCGCAGCGTCTGCTGGTAGCTGGGGCGCCACAGCACCCGCTCCGCGGTCTTCCAGGCGACCGCCCGCCGCTCGAACCGCTCCTTGGGAGACAGCGGTGCCGCCGCCCGCCCCGCCCGCTCCGCAGGCTCCGTACCCGTCTGTGCCGCCCTGTCGCTCATCCTTGGATGATGTCCCGGGGCCGCCCTCCGGGTCATCTCCGAATTTCCGTACGCCCTTTCCGTACGCCGGTGACCTGCGCGGATCGCGCCGGGGACGGTGTTCACGCGGGAGGGTGACGGGGTTCTCGCCTCCACCGTCGCCGTCCACAGGCTGTGGACGGCCGGACACCCCCCGAGGCAATCGCGTTAACATGACGAGAAATCGTCCGGTACCCCGAGCGGACTGGAACGGAAGGCCGCCGTCGAGTGAGTACATTCCCACAGCCAGAGCCCAAGGACCGCCCCGCGCGGCTCGCCGTCGGCGTCGTCGGCGCCGGCCGGGTCGGCCCCGCGCTGGCCGCCGCGCTCCAGCTCGCCGGGCACCGCCCGGTCGCCGTCTCGGGCGTCTCCGACGCCTCCCGGCGCCGCGCGGCCCAGCTCCTGCCCGACGTGCCGCTGGTCTCCCCGGCGCAGGTCCTGGAGCGCTCCGAGCTGGTCCTGCTGACCGTCCCGGACGACGCCCTGCCCGGCCTGGTCGAGGGCCTCGCCGAGACCGGTGCCGTCCGCCCCGGCCAGCTCGTCGCGCACACCTCCGGCCGGTACGGCGCCCGCGTCCTCGACCCGGTCCTGCGGGCGGGCGCGCTGCCGCTCGCGCTGCACCCCGCGATGACCTTCACCGGCACCCCGGTGGACGTCCAGCGGCTCGCCGGATGCTCCTTCGGGGTCACCGCGCCCGAAGAACTGCGGCTGGCCGCCGAGGCCCTGGTGATCGAGATGGGCGGCGAGCCCGAGTGGATCGCCGAGGAGTCCCGGCCGCTCTACCACGCGGCCCTCGCGCTCGGCGCCAACCACCTGGTCACCCTGGTCGCCGAGTCCATGGAGCTGCTGCGCACCGCCGGAGTCGAGGCCCCCGACCGGATGCTCGGCCCGCTGCTGGGCGCCGCCCTGGACAACGCCCTGCGCTCGGGCGACGCGGCCCTCACCGGCCCCGTCGCGCGCGGTGACGCCGGCACGGTCGCCGCGCACGTCGCCGAACTGCGCGAGCACGCCCCGCAGACCGTCGCCGGCTATCTCGCGATGGCCCGCGCGACCGCCGACCGCGCGCTCGCCCACGGACTGCTCAAGCCGGAACTCGCCGAGGACCTCCTCGGGGTACTCGCCAACGGCACGGACGGCACCCAGGGGACCAAGGGGGACACCCGATGACCACCGCCCTGCTGCGCACCGCCGACGAGCTGCACGCGCGTGCCCGCGCCGGCCGCCGCGCCGTCGTCATGACGATGGGCGCCCTCCACGAGGGGCACGCCACCTTGATCCGCACCGCCCGGGAGATCGCCGGGGAGGGCGGCGAGGTCGTCGTGACCGTCTTCGTGAACCCCCTCCAGTTCGGCGAGGGCGAGGACCTCGACCGCTACCCGCGCACCCTCGACGCCGACCTGAAGATCGCCGAACAGGCCGGAGCGGACGTCGTGTTCGCGCCCTCGGTGGACGAGGTCTACCCCGGCGGCCGGCCCCAGGTCAGGATCTCCGCCGGCCCCATGGGCGGCCTCCTGGAGGGCGCCACCCGCCCCGGGCACTTCGACGGCATGCTCACCGTCGTCGCCAAGCTCCTGCACCTGACCCGCCCGGACGCCGCGCTGTACGGGCAGAAGGACGCCCAGCAGCTCGCCCTGATCCGGCGCATGGTCCGCGACCTGAACTTCGGCGTGGAGATCGTGGGCGTGCCCACGGTCCGCGAGGAGGACGGCCTCGCCCTCTCCAGCCGCAACCGCTATCTGTCGGCGCCCGAGCGGCGCACCGCGCTCGCCCTCTCACAGGCCCTGTTCGCGGGCCGTGACCGGCACGCCGCGCAGGAGGCGCTGCGCGCCCGGGCCCGCGAGGTGCCCGCCACCCGCGCGCGTGCCGAGGCCCTCAGCGCCCTGGGCGAGTCCCGGGCCGCGGCCGACGCGCACGCCGTCGCGAAGGCCGCCCCCGGCGGCCCGGCCGGGGTCCGCTCGGCCGCCCGCCTGGTCCTGGACGAGGCGGCCCGCCTGAACCCGCCGCTCACCCTGGACTACCTCGCCCTGGTCGACCCGTCCGACTTCGCCGAGATCCAGGACGACTTCACCGGCGAGGCGGTCCTCGCCGTCGCCGCCCGGGTCGGCTCGACCCGGCTGATCGACAATCTCCCCCTCACCTTCGGAGCCGCCTCGTGACCGGCAAAGGCACAGGTTCAGACACCGCCACGGGCATACGCCTGCACGCGCCCGCTCCCGGCTGGGCCCTCACCGCGGACGTCGTGGTGGTGGGCTCCGGAGTCGCCGGACTGACCGCGGCGCTGCGCTGCGAGGCCGCGGGGCTGCGCACCGTCGTCGTCACCAAGGCCCGCCTGGACGACGGCTCGACCCGCTGGGCGCAGGGCGGCATCGCCGCGGCCCTCGGCGACGGCGACACCCCCGAGCAGCACCTCGACGACACCCTCGTCGCCGGCGCCGGCCTGTGTGACGCGGAAGCGGTGCGCATCCTGGTCACCGAGGGCCCCGACGCGGTGCGCCGGCTCATCGAGACCGGCGCCCACTTCGACGAGTCCTCCGAAGGCGGCCTCGAACTGACCCGGGAGGGCGGCCACCACCGCCGCCGTATCGCGCACGCGGGCGGCGACGCCACCGGCGCCGAGATCTCCCGCGCCCTCGTGGAGGCGGTCCGCGCGCGCGGACTGCGCACGGTGGAGAACGCGCTCGTCCTCGACCTGCTCACCGACGCCGAGGGCCGCACCGCCGGCGTCACCCTGCACGTCATGGGAGAGGGCCAGCACGACGGCGTGGGCGCCGTGCACGCCCCCGCCGTGGTCCTCGCCACCGGCGGCATGGGCCAGGTCTACTCCGCGACGACCAACCCCTCCGTTTCCACCGGCGACGGCGTGGCCCTCGCCCTGCGCGCCGGCGCCGAGGTCTCCGACCTGGAGTTCGTCCAGTTCCACCCGACGGTGCTGTTCCTCGGCGCCGACGCGGAGGGCCAGCAGCCGCTGGTCTCCGAGGCGGTCCGCGGCGAGGGCGCCCACCTGGTCGACGCGGACGGCGTGCGCTTCATGGTCGGGCAGCACGAGCTGGCCGAGCTGGCGCCCCGGGACATCGTCGCCAAGGGCATCACCCGCCGTATGCAGGAGCGGGACGCCGAGCACATGTTCCTCGACGCCCGGCACTTCGGCGCCGACATGTGGGAGCACCGCTTCCCGACCATCCTCGCCGCCTGCCGCGCGCACGGCATCGACCCGGTCACCGAGCCCGTCCCGGTCGCCCCGGCCGCCCACTACGCCTCCGGCGGCGTCCGCACCGACGCCCGGGGCCGCACCACCGTCCCCGGCCTGTACGCGTGCGGCGAGGTCGCCTGCACCGGCGTCCACGGCGCCAACCGGCTCGCCTCCAACTCCCTGCTGGAGGGCCTGGTCTACGCCGAGCGCATCGCCGCCGACATCGCGGCGAGCCACGCCGGGAACGGCCTGCACGCGCGCGTGCCCGCACCGGTCCCGCACCCCGAGAAGCCCGCCCACCCGCTGCTCGCCCCCGAGGCCCGCTTCGCGATCCAGCGGATCATGACCGGCGGCGCCGGTGTGCTGCGCTCCGCCGAGTCCCTCGCGCGGGCCGCCGACCAGCTCCAGCGGCTGCACAGCGACGCCCGGGACGCCCTGGAGGAGAACGGCAAGACCGCCGAGCCGGGCGTCGACACCTGGGAGGCCACCAACCTGCTGTGCGTGGCCCGCGTCCTGGTCGCCGCCGCCCGGCAGCGCGAGGAGACCCGCGGCTGCCACTGGCGCGAGGACCACGCCGACCGGGACGACACCCACTGGCGCCGCCACATCGTCGTACGGCTGAATCCCGACCGGACACTCGCGGTCCGGACCACCGATACCGCAGACTTCCCCCCGACGACCCGGCAGCCCCGTCCGGCGCCCCCGTCCCGTCCCCAGGAGCAGTGACCGAAGTGAGCACCCCCGACCTTCCCCTCGTCCCGAGCGGCGGCTGCGGCTGCGGCGCCGGCACGGACGAGGAGTACCTGGAGTGCGGCCTCGACCCCGCGCTCGCCCAGCTCCTCGCCGACGCCGGACTCGACCCGCTGGAGGTCGAGGACATCGCCAACGTGGCGATCCAGGAGGACTTGGACCACGGGGTGGACGTGACCACGGTCGCGACCATCGCCGAGGACGCCGTCGCCACCGGCGACTTCACCTCCCGGGACGCGGGCGTCGTCGCGGGCCTGCGGGTCGCCGAGGCGGTCCTCTCGGTGGTCTGCACCGACGAGTTCGAGGTCGAGCGGCACGTGGACGACGGCGACCGCGTCGAGGCCGGCCAGAAGCTGCTCAGCGTCACCACCCGCACCCGGGACCTGCTCACCGCCGAGCGCAGCGCGCTGAACATCCTGTGCCGGCTGTCCGGCATCGCGACCGCCACGCGCGCGTGGGCGGACGCCCTGGAGGGCACCAAGGCCCGCGTGCGGGACACCCGCAAGACGACACCGGGGCTGCGCGCCCTGGAGAAGTTCGCGGTGCGCTGCGGCGGCGGCGTCAACCACCGGATGTCCCTGTCGGACGCCGCGCTGGTCAAGGACAACCACGTGGTCGCCGCCGGCGGCGTCGCCCAGGCCTTCGAAGCCGTACGGGAGGCCTTCCCGGACGTGCCGATCGAGGTCGAGGTCGACACCCTGCACCAGCTCCGCGAGGTCGTCGACGCGGGCGCCGACCTGATCCTCCTGGACAACTTCACCCCCGCCGAGTGCGAGGAGGCCGTGGGCGTCGTCGGCGGCCGGGCCCTCCTGGAGGCGTCCGGCCGGCTCACCCTGGCCAACGCCGGGGAGTACGCGAAGACGGGCGTCGACTTCCTGGCCGTGGGCGCGCTCACGCACTCCTCGCCGATCCTGGACATCGGCCTCGACCTGCGAGCGGCGGAGTAACCGCGCCATGCTGCTGACCATCGACGTGGGCAACACCCACACGGTTCTCGGCCTCTTCGACGGGGAGGAGATCGTCGAGCACTGGCGCATCTCCACCGACGCCCGCCGCACCGCCGACGAGCTGGCCGTGCTGCTCCAGGGCCTCATGGGCATGCACCCCCTGCTCGGTGTGGAACTCGGCGACGGCATCGACGGCATCGCGATCTGCGCCACCGTCCCGTCCGTGCTGCACGAGCTGCGCGAGGTGACCCGCCGCTACTACGGGGACGTCCCCGCCGTCCTGGTGGAGCCCGGCGTCAAGACCGGCGTGCCGATCCTCACGGACAACCCGAAGGAGGTCGGCGCCGACCGGATCATCAACTCCGTCGCGGCCGTCGACCTCTACGGGGGCCCCGCGATCGTGGTCGACTTCGGCACGGCGACCACCTTCGACGCGGTCAGCGCCCGGGGCGAGTACGTCGGCGGGGTCATCGCGCCCGGCATCGAGATCTCCGTGGAGGCGCTCGGCGTCCGGGGCGCGCAGCTCCGCAAGATCGAGGTGGCCCGCCCCCGCGCGGTGATCGGCAAGAACACCGTCGAGGCGATGCAGTCCGGGATCATCTACGGGTTCGCCGGCCAGGTCGACGGCGTCGTGAACCGCATGGCGCGCGAGCTGGCGGACGACCCCGAGGACGTCACCGTCATCGCCACGGGCGGCCTCGCCCCCATGGTCCTCGGCGAGTCCTCGGTGATCGACGAACACGAGCCCTGGCTGACCCTGATCGGCCTGCGCCTGGTCTACGAGCGCAACGTCTCCCGTATGTGACCCCGCCCCCGGGGTCCGCCACCACCGGACCCCGGGCCGCACCTCACCGCCGGCCTCCGGAGAACCCCTTTCGAAACGAATTCGGGGGCCTTTTCCGATGACTTCCCGTGTCCTGATGACTTCCGTGTCCCGGTGACTTCCCCTGTCCTGGCACTTCCCGTGGCTTCCCGAGCCTTCCCGTGACTTTTCAGGGGATTCACGCTCAGAGGAACCTCCCCTGAGCGCCCGCCGACGCGGGACGCGAGGAGAGGCCCTATGCCTTGGGACGCGCCCTCTCCCCGCTCGTTATGTCGTTATGCCTCTTTTGTCTGATTAGCGCGTATCGTCGCGGCATGCCCACGCCCTACGGATCCCACGGCGGCATGGCGTTCGGCGCACAGGAACTGCGTGTGCTCCGTCGCGCTCTCGCCCTCGCCCTGCACCCCACCTCCGCCTCCGCCGAGGACGGCCGCCTCCTCGGGGACGTCCTCCGCCTCGCCGAGTCCCTCGACGAGGCGGTCCGCGAGGGAGCCAGGCTCCGGGCCTTCCTGCTGGCCGACCTCGCCCGCTACCGCGCGGCCCTCCCGGGCACCGCCACCGGCTACCTCGCCCTCCTGGAGGAGGTCCTCGCGACCGGCTACCGGCCGCAGGCCGACGACCTCGCCGCCCTGCGCGCGCTGCGCGGCAACCCCGCCGCGGCCGCCCTCCTGGACCGCTGCCGGGCCCTCGCCGAACAGGACGTGCGCGCCCGGCTCGCGGGCCGCTCGGTCCCGGCCGCCCCCACCGTCCCGTCGTCCCGCACCCGGCTGCTGGCGCTGCCCGGCGGCCGGGCGGCCGAGGAGCCGGAGAAGAAGCCCGAGCCCAAGCCGCGGTCGCGGCCCCCGGCCGGAACGCCGCGCACCGACCGGCCCATCCCCACCCCGGGCGAGGTCTTCCCGCCGCGCCGCAAGCCCGAGCACCAGCCGCCGGCGAGCCCGTCGCAGCGGCTCGCGGCGGGCTGACGCCGGTCGCCGACCCCGGGGCACCGGCACGGCGCCGCCTGGCTACTCTGGAGGCATGGACTACGTCTCCGCGCTCGTGCCCCCCGTCGTGATGGCCGTCTTCTTCATCGGGCTCATCGTGACGATCGTGAAGTCCCAGGGCGGCGCCAACAAGGCCAAGGAGGACGCGGCCGTCGACGCCGTCCTCGCGCGCGCGGAGGGCGCCCACCAGGCCTCGGGCCCCAAGGACGCCGGAGCCTGACTCCCCAGGGGCGAGCCTGACTCCCCGGGGCGAGTCTGACCCCTCCGCGGCGCGGCGGCGCCCGGCGCCCCCTCCCTCGTAGCGCGCCCTGCCCGGCGTACGACTCGGACGTTTCATGTGTTTCATACGTTCTTCGAGTCGTACGCCCTTTTTGTTGACTCTCTCCCACTATTGTTCAGGACTGTGCCTCGCCCATTGGGAGAACTCGAAGACTCGGTCATGACGCGGGTGTGGAAGTGGAACCGCCCGGTGACCGTTCGGGAAGTCCTGGAAGACCTTCAACAGGAACGGTCCATCGCGTACACCACGGTGATGACCGTTTTGGACAATCTCCATCAGAAGGGCTGGGTCCGCCGCGAGGCGGAAGGCCGGGCCTATCGATATGAGGCGGTCTCCACACGGGCCGCCTACTCCGCCGCCCTGATGAACGACGCCTGGTCGCAGAGCGACAACCCGGCGGCCGCTCTCGTCGCCTTCTTCGGGATGATGAGCGAGGAACAGCGGGTCGCGCTCCGGGACGCCGTACGCATGGTGCAAGGGCCCGAAGAACCCGAGCCGCCGGCCGCCGAACCCGCCGAAAGGCCCGCGCCCGCCGAACCCCCCGAAGAGAACCCCGCCGCCCACGAGGACGGCCCTGGGCGATAGCGTCCGCTCATGCCAGCAGAGCATCACGCAGAGGTTCCAGCAGAGGTTCCCGCCGGCCTTCCGGCACGGCATCCCGAAGCCGCCGCAAAAGCCATCACCGTCCGGCGGGCCAGGACCGGCGATGTCGCCGCCGTACGCGGACTCCTTGACGCCAACGTGCGCCGCCGCATCCTCCTCGACAAACCCACGGTCACCCTTTACGAGGACATCCAGGAGTTCTGGGTCGCGGAACGCGACGACAACGCCGAGGTCGTCGGCTGCGGCGCGCTCCACGTGATGTGGGAAGACCTCGCGGAAGTCCGCACTCTCGCCGTGAACCCCGCGGTCAAGGGCCTCGGGGTGGGACACCGGCTTCTGGAGAAGTTGCTGCAGACCGCCCGATGGCTCGGCGTTCGCCGGGTTTTCTGTCTCACCTTCGAAGTCGGCTTCTTCGCCAAGCACGGCTTCGTGGAGATCGGTGAGACTCCCGTCGACACCGAGGTGTACGCCGAGCTGCTGCGTTCCTATGACGAGGGCGTGGCGGAGTTCCTCGGTCTCGAACGGGTGAAACCGAACACCTTGGGCAACAGCCGGATGCTTCTGCATCTGTGATCGCCGGCGGCTATTCCGGCCGAGCGCCTTGCCCAGGGCCCCTATGTCCGAAACGCGCATGTTTCCCGGCAGGCGGAGCCGCGTGAGTCTCCGCCAGGGGTTTGTGTTTTTCCGGCAAAAGCGGTTTGCTTTCCGACGTACTGCAGTACTGCATATAACAAGGGACGGCGAAACGGCGGACGCCGCGGGCCCTCCTTGCCCTGAAGTTATCGATGAAAGGAAATCCGGTGGCACAGAAGGTTCAGGTCCTTCTTGTCGACGACCTCGACGGTGGCGAGGCGGACGAGACCGTGACGTTCGCGCTGGACGGCAAGACGTACGAAATCGATCTCACGACCGCCAATGCGGACAAGCTCCGTGGCCTTCTCGAGCCCTACGTGAAGGGTGGCCGTCGTACCGGAGGCCGTGCTTCGGGCGGACGCGGAAAGACGCGCGCCACTTCCGGCGGCAGCCAGGACACCGCGCAGATCCGCGCCTGGGCCAAGGAGAACGGCTACGAGGTCAACGACCGCGGCCGTGTTCCCGCGTCCATTCGCGAGGAGTACGAGAAGGTCAACGGCTGAGCGCTCGCGCGCCCCAGCCGCATCCGGTGACATTGCGTCGCCATCGTCTGTACGACGCGTACGAGATCGGGGGCGCCCCCACCGCCCCCGCCGACGGCCCCGCCGCCCAGCGCCGACAGCGTCGGCAGTGCCGGTCCGACCGCGCAGCCGGGCTCGGGGGGCCGCAGCCAGTGGGCGGCCCCTCGCGGGCCCTCCCGCGTCTCCCGTCCGGCCGGCGGAGCACCGGGACCCGGCGGCGGGGGAGCCTCGATGCTCCCGCCCGCGCCGACCGCCGTGAGGTCGAGCGCCAGGCCGCCCCACTCCAGCCAGTCGAGCAGCCCCGGCAGCTCCTCCGCGCTCCCCGCGGCCACCAGCAGCCGCGCCCGGCCCCCGTGCAGCGCCACCGGGGACGCGGGCTCCAGATGCCGCAGGGCCGCGAGCCCCGCCTCGGCCGGCCCCTCCAGGACGTCGAAGAGCAGCCCCGTCACCAGCCGCACCGGCAAACCGGGCACGGTCGCCCAGCCCAGTTCGTTCTCGTACCACCGCCGCACCGGATCGACCGGGGCGGCCGGGCCGCGCGGAGCGGCCGGAGCGCCCGGAGCAGCCGGGTCGAGCGGCCGGCGGGGAAGGGGGACGGTGGGAACCATGCAAGGAGCAACCGCCGACAGGACCCCGGAGTTACGCTGGGTGTCCCCGCGGGCGCGTGGCGTGCCGGGCGGACGGGTGTCCGGGAGCGTCCGGCGGGGCAATGGTGTTCGCCCATAGCGGAGGGAACCGGTGCGCGCGGCATGGACTGTCGGTGCGTGCGGGTAAGACATCCCTAGTGGGAGGGGCGACACGCAGGTCTGCGGCATCTCACGTTCGCCATCGGCGTACTGATGGTGAGGGTATCTGCCTGGCCTGCGGGAACATCGTCTCGCACCATCAGGTTGAGGCAGATGTCGGCGTTCGGGGTCAGGAGGCTGTGCTGGTTCTCGGTCCGGTGTCGGCAGTTGGAATGAGCGGTCCCCGCTTGCGGGACTAAGCTGCGGAAGGACAGGGAGGGGAGCGTCCCCTTACTGCCTGACCGCTCTGAGGAGCGATTAACGATGTTCGAGAGGTTCACCGACCGCGCGCGGCGGGTTGTCGTCCTGGCTCAGGAAGAAGCCCGGATGCTCAACCACAACTACATCGGCACCGAGCACATCCTCCTGGGCCTGATCCACGAGGGTGAGGGTGTCGCCGCTAAGGCCCTGGAGAGCCTCGGGATTTCGCTCGAGGCGGTCCGCCAGCAGGTGGAGGAGATCATCGGCCAGGGCCAGCAGGCCCCGTCCGGCCACATCCCCTTCACCCCCCGTGCCAAGAAGGTCCTGGAGCTGTCGCTCCGCGAGGCCCTTCAGCTGGGCCACAACTACATCGGCACGGAGCACATCCTGCTCGGCCTGATCCGTGAGGGCGAGGGCGTCGCCGCCCAGGTCCTGGTCAAGCTGGGCGCAGACCTCAACCGGGTGCGGCAGCAGGTGATCCAGCTGCTCTCCGGCTACCAGGGCAAGGAGACCGCCACCGCCGGCGGTCCTGCCGAGGGCACCCCCTCCACGTCCCTGGTCCTCGACCAGTTCGGCCGGAACCTCACCCAGGCCGCTCGTGAGTCCAAGCTCGACCCGGTCATCGGGCGCGAGAAGGAGATCGAGCGGGTCATGCAGGTGCTGTCCCGCCGTACGAAGAACAACCCGGTGCTGATCGGCGAGCCCGGCGTCGGCAAGACCGCCGTCGTCGAGGGCCTCGCCCAGGCCATCGTCAAGGGCGAGGTGCCCGAGACCCTCAAGGACAAGCACCTCTACACCCTCGACCTCGGCGCGCTGGTCGCCGGCTCCCGCTACCGCGGTGACTTCGAGGAGCGCCTGAAGAAGGTGCTCAAGGAGATCCGCACCCGCGGCGACATCATCCTGTTCATCGACGAGCTGCACACGCTGGTCGGTGCGGGTGCCGCCGAGGGCGCCATCGACGCCGCTTCGATCCTGAAGCCGATGCTGGCCCGCGGTGAGCTGCAGACCATCGGTGCCACCACGCTGGACGAGTACCGCAAGCACCTCGAGAAGGACGCGGCCCTCGAGCGCCGCTTCCAGCCGATCCAGGTGGCGGAGCCTTCCCTTCCCCACACGATCGAGATTCTCAAGGGCCTGCGCGACCGGTACGAGGCGCACCACCGGGTCTCCATCACCGACGAGGCGCTGGTGCAGGCGGCGACGCTCGCCGACCGGTACATCTCGGACCGCTTCCTGCCCGACAAGGCGATCGACCTGATCGACGAGGCGGGCTCCCGGATGCGCATCCGCCGGATGACCGCGCCGCCGGACCTCCGCGAGTTCGACGAGAAGATCGCCGGTGTCCGCCGGGACAAGGAGTCCGCGATCGACTCGCAGGACTTCGAGAAGGCCGCCTCGCTGCGCGACAAGGAGAAGCAGCTCCTGGCCGCCAAGGCCAAGCGGGAGAAGGAGTGGAAGGCCGGCGACATGGACGTCGTCGCCGAGGTCGACGGCGAGCTGATCGCCGAGGTCCTCGCCACCGCCACCGGCATCCCGGTCTTCAAGCTGACCGAGGAGGAGTCCTCGCGTCTGCTGCGCATGGAGGACGAGCTGCACAAGCGGGTCATCGGCCAGAAGGACGCCATCAAGGCGCTCTCCCAGGCGATCCGCCGTACGCGAGCGGGTCTGAAGGACCCGAAGCGTCCCGGTGGTTCCTTCATCTTCGCCGGCCCCTCGGGTGTCGGTAAGACGGAGCTGTCGAAGACCCTCGCGGAGTTCCTCTTCGGCGACGAGGACGCGCTGATCTCCCTCGACATGTCGGAGTTCAGCGAGAAGCACACGGTCTCGCGGCTCTTCGGTTCGCCCCCCGGTTACGTGGGCTACGAAGAGGGCGGCCAGCTCACGGAGAAGGTCCGCCGCAAGCCGTTCTCCGTCGTCCTGTTCGACGAGGTCGAGAAGGCCCACCCGGACATCTTCAACTCGCTGCTGCAGATCCTGGAGGACGGTCGGCTGACCGACTCCCAGGGCCGGGTCGTGGACTTCAAGAACACGGTCATCATCATGACGACCAACCTCGGCACGCGGGACATCTCCAAGGGCTTCAACCTCGGCTTCGCGGCCGTGGGCGACGTCAAGACCAACTACGACCGGATGAAGGCCAAGGTCAACGAGGAGCTGAAGCAGCACTTCCGCCCCGAGTTCCTGAACCGCGTCGACGACACGGTGGTCTTCCACCAGCTCACCGAGGAAGACATCATCCAGATCGTCGACCTCATGGTCGCGAAGGTGGACGAGCGTCTGAAGGACCGGGACATGGGCATCGAGCTCAGCCCCAGTGCCAAGTCGCTCCTCGCGAAGAAGGGCTACGACCCCGTGCTGGGCGCCCGGCCGCTGCGCCGGACCATCCAGCGCGAGATCGAGGACGTCCTCTCCGAGAAGATCCTCTTCGGCGAGCTGCGTCCCGGCCACATCGTGGTCGTGGACACGGAGGGCGAGGGCGAGGCCAAGGCCTTCACCTTCCGCGGCGAGGAGAAGTCGGCACTGCCCGACGTCCCGCCGATCGAGCAGGCGGCCGGCGGCGCCGGTCCCAACCTGAGCAAGGAGGCGTAACCCCCGGGTTCGCCTGACAGGGGCTGCCCCAGGACCACGGTCCTGGGGCAGCCCCTTTCGCATGCCCGCAACGCCTTTGCGGGCGCGGAGTCGAGTGGCCTGGGGCACATCCCCAAGTGCCTTGAAACCAGGGGCCGGAGGGTAGCCCGGGTCACATTTCCGGGGGTCCGGAAGGGGCGCCCCGGTGACATGGCGCACAGGCGATTTGTCCGGTACTAGGCGGAATAGTGGATGCGCGAGAACGGACATAAAGGACTTTAGGCCCAGGGTGTGCGGGCCGGTTCTCCCGCCCTGCGGGCCAAGGGGTCGCGGGCCCGTTTCGGCAGGGATGCCACCGCCCGAAGTGGGGCTAAACCTGGCTTCCGGGATCAAATCGGGAAGATCGCGCCCCGGATGTCCGAGCTGTCAAGGTTCATCAGGTTTCAGGATGAACTACTAGTTTGCGTCGTAGAAAGGGGGTTTGGGCATCTCTGGGGGTGCGGGTTACCAAGGTATGGCCCACCCGGTCGCCGCTCATCGCACCGGGTGATCGCACCGCCCTTGTCCCCGTCATCACGAGGTATCCATGTCGAAGCGCGTCACGTCCCGCAAGTCCCTCTCGTCCCTGGTCCGCAATCGGGCGGCCGTCCTGGCCGTCGGCTTGAGCGCCACGGTCGCGTTGGGCGCGGGGGTCGCGAACGCCGCCGAAGCCGGCCTCAGCAGCAGTGGAACCGTCACCGCGGCGCACGCCGTGCAGACGCAGGCCGCCGCGCAGGCCAAGGCCGCGGCGGCGAAGAAGGCCACCACGGTCGCCAAGAAGGCCGCCGCCAAGAAGACCGTCGCCAAGGCGGCCCCTTCCTGGATCGACCCGGTCAAGAAGTACACCCTGTCCGCGACCTTCAACCAGGCCGGCGGCATGTGGGCCCACAAGCACTCCGGCCAGGACTACGCGGTCCCGCAGGGCACCAACGTCATGGCCGCGCACGGCGGCATCGTCGTCAAGGCCGGCGGCAACGGCGCCGGCGACGGTCCGGCGTACGGCAACGCCATCGTCATCAAGCACGGCAACGGCACGTACTCGCAGTACGCCCACCTGTCGCGCATCGACGTGAAGATAGGCCAGGTCGTCAAGACCGGTCAGCACATCGCCCTGTCCGGCAACACCGGAAACTCCAGCGGCCCGCACCTTCACTTCGAGATCCGTACGACCGCCAACTACGGTTCGGCCGTCGACCCCGTCGCCTTCCTGCACAGCAAGGGCGTCAAGGTCTGATCCACCCCGTGCCGGTTCACCGCGAACCGGCGCCGTGCCCCCGACGGGGCAAGCCCGAGGCGGAGCCCGGCGTCAGGAAACGGCGCTGTGAGGCTCCGCTTCCGTGCGTCCGGGGCGATGCCCCGTGGGTCCGCGGAAAGCCCGTGGACCCGGACCCCGTACCGGACCCCGGGCTGGGCCCCCGTACCGGACCCCGGGCTGGGCCCCCGCACTACGCGGCGGACTGGGCCCCGTGCTACGCGGCCGCGCCGCCGTGGGCCTGGGTCACCAGGTCGATCGCGACCTCCAGGACGGCCTTGCGCTTGTCCTCGGGGTCGCCCTCGACCTCCTTGAGGACGAACATCCCGGCGTGCATCGTGAAGAGCGCGCTGATGCAGCGGACCTGGTCGGTCAGCGGCGCCTCGGGCTCCTTGATGATCTCCAGCATGCTGATCATCCGGCGCTTGAAGGTCTCGCCGATGCTCAGCTCGCGGACCGTCGCCTGGTTCTCCTGCATGAAGCGGAAGAGCGGGGAGGCGCCGCCGAGGGCGTCGCTGTACCGGCGCAGGACCTCCTGCTTGGTCTCCAGCGTGCGCGGCTGCCCCTTGCCCCACTCGATCAGCTCGTCGAGCGGCCTCGTCATGTCCTCGAAGAGGCTGATGAGGATCTCTTCCTTGGTCTTGAAGTGGTAGTAGAGGGCCGCCTTGGTGACGTCGAGATGCTCGGCGATCTCCCGCAGGGACGTCTTCTCGTACCCCTGTTCGGAGAACAGCTCAAGGGCGACGTCCTGGATGCGCTGCCGGGTGTCGCCCCGGCGCTGTCGCTTGGTGCCGTCCATCGTGCCGCCCATCCTCGTGCTCCTCGCGCTCCCTTGAAACCTACCTGTGACCCGGCTGGCAAAACTACTTAAACTTACTTGACGCCCGGCTAGTTACGGGTCTACTTTCCTCAGTGTAGTCAGCTTGCCGGTCGGCAAGTAAGTAGCCGAACGGCAGCAACAGCCAGGGGAGTGGGAACGATGGCGGACAAGACACAGGCGGCCGCACCGGCCGTGGGGACCGGAGCGGCCCCCGAGGAGAAAAAGCCGCGCAGCGTGCGCGTCGTGCTGCTGGCGCTCATGATCGCGATGCTGCTCGCGATGCTGGACAACATGATCGTGGGCACCGCGATGCCGACGATCGTCGGTGAGCTGGGCGGTCTGGAACACCTGTCCTGGGTGGTCACCGCGTACACGCTCGCCACCGCCGCCTCCACCCCGATCTGGGGCAAGCTCGGCGACATGTACGGGCGCAAGGGCGCCTTCCTCGCCTCGATCGTGATCTTCCTGATCGGCTCCGCGCTCAGCGGTATGGCCCAGGACATGGGACAGCTCATCGGCTTCCGCGCCATCCAGGGCCTCGGCGCCGGCGGTCTGATGGTCGGCGTCATGGCGATCATCGGCGACCTGATTCCGCCGCGTGAGCGCGGCAAGTACCAGGGCATGATGGCCGGGGTCATGGCCTTCGCGATGATCCTCGGCCCGCTGGTCGGCGGCACCATCACCGACCACTGGGGCTGGCGCTGGTCCTTCTACATCAACCTGCCGCTCGGCATCGTCGCCCTCCTCGCGGTCAGCGCGGTGCTGCACCTGCCGAAGAAGCGCGTCCAGGCCAAGATCGACTACCTCGGCGCGGGGCTGCTCGCGCTCGGCATCTCGTCCATCGTGCTCGTCACCACCTGGGGCGGCACGGAGTACGCCTGGGGCTCCGCCCGGATCATGGAGCTGATCGGCATCGGTGTCGCCGCCCTCGTCGGCTTCGTCTACCGGCAGACCAAGGCCGCCGCCCCGATCATCCCGCTGCACATCTTCCGCAGCCGCAACTTCACGCTGATGGCGGTCATCGGCTTCATCACCGGCTTCGTGATGTTCGGCGCCGTGCTCTTCCTCCCGCTGTACCAGCAGTCCGTGCAGGGCGCGTCCGCCACCAACTCGGGTCTGCTGCTCCTGCCGATGCTCGGCGCGATGCTCGCCGTGTCGATGATCGCCGGCCGGGTCACCACCAACACCGGCCGGTACAAGATCTTCCCGCTGGTCGGCAGCGCGCTGATGATCGTCGGCCTGTTCCTGCTCGCGCAGATGGACACCGAGACGACCCGCCTCACCTCCGGCCTCTACATGGCGGTGCTCGGCGCGGGCATGGGCTGCCTGATGCAGGTCACGATGCTCGTCGCGCAGAACAGCGTCGAGATGAAGGACATGGGCGTCGCGTCGTCCTCCGCCACCCTGTTCCGTACGCTCGGCTCGTCCTTCGGCGTCGCCATCATGGGCGCGCTGTTCAACCACCGGGTGCAGGACGTCATGGCGGAGCGGGCCGGCGCGGTCGGCTCCAAGCTGACCGAGAAGTCCGCGCAGCTCGACGCGGCCAGCCTGGCGAAGCTGCCGGCGGTGGCCCGCGAGGCCTACCAGCACGCGGTGTCCTCCGGTACGCACTCCGCGTTCCTGCTCGGCTCCGTGGTCGCGGTGGTCGCGCTCGTCGCCGCGGTGTTCGTCAAGGAGGTCCCGCTGAAGGGCGCGGCCGCTCCCAAGCCCGGCGAGGGCGAGGCCCGCGACGCGGTGCCGGCCCCGCTGGCCGAGGTCTGATCCCGCCCGCCCGTTCCTGACCACCCCCGACCCGAAGGCCCCCGGCGTTGTCCGCCCCGGGGGCCTTCGCCCGTTCCCCGGTACCGGGCCGCGGTACCGGGCCGCCGTGGGGCCGCGCCAGGGGCCGCCGAGGGCCGCCAGGGGGGTGCGTTACGGGGAGGGCGGGGCGGTCGGGTCTACGGCGTGGCGGGCGGCAGCATCGGGTAGCTGCCCGTGCTCGTCGGCGCGTGTTCCGGCAGCCACAGCACGGCGACCGCGCCCTCGGCCGGTACGTCGTCGGGGGCGCCCGCCGGCCGTACGTTGCGGAAGGTCAGCCGGGCGCCGAGCACCCGGGCCTGGCCCGCCGCGATGGTCAGCCCGAGCCCGTGGCCGTGGCCCGCGCGGTCCGTGCTGCCGGTGCGGAAACGGCTCGGGCCCTCCGCGAGGAGCTTCTCCGGGAAGCCGGGCCCGTGATCGCGGACCCGGATGACCCGGCCCTCGACGGTGACCTCGATGGGCGGCCTGCCGTGCCGGGCGGCGTTGGCGAGAAGGTTGAGCAGGACGCGCTCCAGGCGGCGCGGGTCGGTCGTGACCTCCGACTCGTGCACCACCCGCACCTCGACGTCCGCCCCGCGCGCGGCCACCCGGCGGCTGACGAACTCCCCGAGCATGATGTCCTGCAGCTCGGCCCGCTCGGAGGCGCCGTCGAGCCGGGCGACCTCCAGGACGTCCTCGACGAGGGTCCGCATGGCCTGCGCCCGGTCCCGCACCAGCTCGGTGGGGCGGCCGGGCGGCAGCAGCTCGGCGGCGGTGAGCAGGCCCGTCACCGGGGTGCGCAGCTCGTGCGCGATGTCGGCGGTCACCCGGCGCTCGGCCTCGATGCGCTGCTGGAGCGCGTCGGCCATGGCGTCCACGGCCCGCGCGAGGTCGTCGGTCTCGTCCAGTACGACACCGCCGATCGCGTCCCGGACCCGGACCTCGGTCTCGCCCTTGGCGACCCGGTTCGCCGCGGCGGCGGCCTTGCGCAGCCGCCTGGACAGCTGCCCGCCGATGAGCACGCCGAGCGCGCTGCCGCCGAAGACCACGGCGATGGAGCCGATGACCAGCGCCTGGTCGAGGTCCTTCATGACGTCCGCGTTGCGGTCGGTGAACCGCTCGTGCCAGGACAGCACCTGTCCGTTGCGCAGCGGCACCGCGGCCCAGATGTCGGGCACCCCGCTCGCGCCGTCGGAGACATAGGTGGCCCGGCGGCCCGCGGTGACCTTCGCCAGCAGGTCAGCCGGGATCGAGGGGTCGTCGATCTTGGCGCCGAACGGCGGCGGCCGACCCGGCCCGTACATGCGTTCGGCGAGCTGGATGCGCTCGTCCGCCAGGTCCCGCGAGTTGTCCAGCATGGAGACACGGGCCGCGTTGTGCACGACGAGGCTGAGCGCGATCGCGACGAGGGCGCCGACCAGGGCGATCGCCGTACTGAGCTTCCAGCGGATGCCCGTACGGATGCTCGTGCCGGAGTCGGTGCCCCGGTCGATGCCGATCCCCAGCCCCCGGACACCCCGGGCCCGGTCCTCGCCCCCGCCCGTGTCCCGGTCGCCGCCGTCACCGGTCCCGGGCCCGGTGACGGCGGCCCGGCGCGTGATCCGGCCGACGACCGTGTCCACCCGCCGGCCCCGCACCGAACCCTGCCCGGCCGGGTGAGCCGGCCCCGACCCCTGCCCCGGCCCCTGCCCTGATCCCTGAACCGGCGCCTGCCCCGGCACCCGGTCCCGCTCCTCGCCCGGAGCCGCCGCCGATGCCGCCGTCGCCGGCCGCTGAAACTTCCCCCGCATACCCCTGCTCAGGCCTTCAACTTGTAGCCGAAGCCGCGGACCGTCTCGATACGGTCCTGGCCGATCTTCGTACGCAGCCGCTGCACATGGACGTCCACCACGCGGGTGTCCCCGCCCCAGCCGTAGTCCCACACCCGTTCGAGCAGCTTGTCGCGGCTCAGCACCGTGCCCGGCGCGGAGGAGAACTCCAGGAGCAGCCGCATCTCGGTGGGCGTCAGCGCCACCGGCGTCCCGCTCCGGCGCACCTCCATGCCCTCGGTGTCGATCTCCAGTTCGCCGAAGGCGAGCACACCGCCGTCCACGGCGGCGTCCCCGTCGCCGCCCGCGCCCTGGCCGCCGCTCGCGTGCCCGAAGCGGCGCAGCACCGCGCGGATCCGGGCCACCAGGACGGCTCCGTCGAAGGGCTTGGTCACATAGTCGTCGGCGCCGGCCTCCAGGCCGAGCACGACGTCGATGGAGTCGGCGCGCGCGGACAGCATGATGACCGGCACGGTCGACTCGTCACGGATACGGCGGCACAGCGAGACCCCGTCCAGCCCGGGGACCATCACGTCCAGCAGGGCGATGTCGGGGCGGTCGGCGCGGAACGCCTCCAGGCCCGCGAGCCCGTCGGGCATGGCCGTGACCGCGAAGCCGTCGCGCTCCAGGGCGAGCTGCGTGGCCTCGCGGATGACGTCGTCGTCCTCGACGAACAGGACATGGGTCTGCTCTGCCATCCGGTTGCTCCGTGTGCTCTCAGTTCGCGTCCGCGTCGGGCGAGGGCGAACTCGCGCCGCCCACCGCTTTGCTGTAGTCGTTGTGGATCCGGGACCGCTCGACGAAGCGGGTCGCGGACCAGCCGTAGGTGATGACCTCCTCGCTGGAGGGGTACGACACCGGGTCGCCCTTCTCGTAGAGCTGCTGGGTCACCACCAGGTCGCCCCGGTCGATCTCCGCGTAGACCGGCGGCTCCTCGGCCTTGAAGACGTTCTCGTACCGGCCGTTGTGCTCGCGGTACACGTACGAGCCGATGCCGACCGCGTCGGCGCAGGTCATCACGTTGATCACGATGTCGGTCGAGGAACCGTGGGTGAGGTCCCCGTACGACACGTCGACCGGGTACTCGTCGGCGACGCAGGGCTTCAGACCGCGCTTGACCGCCGCGCTGACCGTCGGATCGTCCCGGACGATCCGCACCGCGTCGACCCGCCGGGGCGTCCTGCTCGGCGAGGCGGAGGCGACCGGTGCCGTACTGGCCTTGGCGACGGCGTCACTGCCCGCCGGGCCCTCGTCGCGGGCGCCGGTCCCGCCGGTGGCACAGGCGGCCGTGAAAAGGCCGAGGGCGGCGAGCACGGCGACCGCCGAACTCCCCGCCTTCAGGACCTGTCTGGCCCGGATTCCTAGGCCGCGCAACGCTCCCGCTCCCTACTCGCTTCGAGCGCGCGGGCGGCGCCCTCTTCCAGGTCCCGGCTCTCCAGCTCCTCGCGGAGCCGGGCCAGGGCCCGGTGCAGCGTGCTCTTGACCGTTCCGGCCGACATGCCGAGCGCGGCGGCCGTCTCCTCGGTGGACATCTGCTCCCAGTGTCGCAGCACCACGACACTGCGCTGCTTCGGTGCCAGCACCTTCATGATGTCCATCAGCAGGGCGCGGTCCGCGTGCTGCTCGGTGGCGTCCTCGACGCTCGCGTCCGGGAGCTGCTCGGTGGGCACCTCTTCGAGCTTGCGGGCCCGCCACCACTCGGTCCGGGTGTTGATCATGACGCGGCGCAGATAGGCGTCGGCGAGGCGCTTGTCGGCGATCCCGTCCCAGCGGCCGTACGTCCGCACCAGCGCGGTCTGGAGCAGGTCCTGGGCGTCGACCGGGTCGGGGACCAGACGGCGGGCACTGCGCAGCAGCGCGTCCTGTCGAGTGCGGACGTACTCCTCGAATTCGAGCACCTCGCCGTGCGCCATGATCAACCGCCTCCATCCCCGTGTCCGACCTGCCCGCTGCCGGTTTCCGTTGCCTGCGCCCGAGGGCTCCCCGGCCGCTCGTCGCGGCCGCCCTGCGGTACGGGAATGAAGCTACGGAGGCGTTGTCACGGGGTTGTCCGAGCCAGCCTGCGGCCAGCACTCGGCTGTCCGTCGGTTGTGTAACGGATGTAGGGGCGGGGTAAGCCGGTACGGGTCTATGTCCGGGTTGATGACGTTTTGGCTGGTCGGCGGGGTCACCGGCCGTCACCGGCCGCCGATACACGGGCCTGCGGCGGCCGACGACGAGGCCGCGGGAGGCGGCCGAAGACCGGGCGCGCGAGGGGGCCGGTCACCTGGCCGACGGGGGTCGGTGTGCGAGGGGGCCGGTCACCTGGCCGATGGGGGGTCGATGTGTGCGGCGGCGGCCGGTGACCTGGCCCCCGGCGGCCGTACCGGCTGCCGGGTGTGGACCGATGGGGACCGGTGCCGGCTGCCGGGTGTGCGCCGACGGGGACCGGTACCGGCTGCCCGGTCCGCGTCGATGGGGAGCGGCGCGGGGCCGTCGGGGTCCTGCCGACGGGGAGCGGTGCGGGGCCGTCGGGGTCCTGCCGACAGGGACAGGCGCGGCCCGCCGGGGCTACGCCGACGGCAGTCGGTACAGGCCGTCGGGGAGGGGTTCGACCAGGCCGTCGGCGACCAGGCCGTCCAGGGCCCGGGCCCGCTGGACGGGTTCGTCCCACACGCGGTCCAGCGCGGCCTGCGCGACGGGCACATGGGCCTCGCGCAGGACGGCCAGCAGCTTGCCCCGCACCTGGCGGTCGGTGCCCGCGTACGTCTGCCCCTTGCGCGGCGGCCCGTCGTGCTCGGGCTTGCCGGCCAGCCGCCAGGCGCACCGCGCGGCGATCGGGCAGCGGTGGCAGGACTCGTTCTTCGCCGTGCAGACCAGTGCCCCCAGTTCCATGGAGGCCGCCGCCCAGCGCGCCGCCGTGCTCTCCTCCTCGGGCAGCAGCAGGCGGGCGAGCCGGCGCTCGGCGGCGGTGGTGGCGTTCGGCGGGTAGCGCACGCCCGTCACGGCGCGGGCGAAGACCCGGCGGACGTTCGTGTCCAGCACCGGGTGCCGCTGCCCGTACGCGAACGAGGCGACCGCCGCCGCCGTGTACTCCCCGATGCCGGGCAGCGCCAGCAGGTGCGCGTGCTCGGTCGGTACGTCGCCGCCGTGCCGTTCCGTTATGGCCACCGCGGCGCCGTGCAGCCGCAGGGCCCGGCGCGGGTAGCCGAGCCGGCCCCAGGCGCGGACGGCCTCGCCGGGCGCGTCCTTCGCCAGGTCGGCGGGGCGCGGCCAGCGGGCCAGCCACTGCTCGTACACCGGCAGCACGCGGTTGACGGGGGTCTGCTGGAGCATGAACTCGCTGACCATCACCGCCCAGGGCCCGGCGTCGGGGCGGCGCCAGGGCAGATCGCGGGCGTGCTCGTCGAACCAGTCGATGACGGGCGCGTGAAGGTCCTCGCCGGGAGCGGTCAGGGAGGTCCGGGAGGTCCGGGCGGTTTCGGTGGGCTTGGTGGGTGCAGTCATGGCGATGTCGATCCTGCCATGCGGGGGCGGGGCGGCGGGGGCGACGCCGGGGGCGGGCGGTGGTGAAACACCGCACCCGGCCGTCCGGGTGTCCTCCGGAGGGTGGCTGCCGGGATGATGATCCGGAAAAGTTGGTGCCGGGGCGGCGGGTGGGGCCAGCGGCGCGGCGGATCTCTCGTACAGTTTGCGCCGTGGGATCACTGCGCAATCCGGTCGGGCCGCTTCCCTCCACCATCTACTGGCGTCGGAGGGCCGTTCTGCTGTCCGTGGTAGCCCTGTTGGCGCTGCTCACGGTCTGGGTGGTGGGCCCGGGCGGCGGAGGCGGTGACAACAACTCCGGCGGTTCCAACGGGAAGAACCCCGCGCCCTCGATCACGCCGGGCCCCTCCGGCTCGGGTCCGGCGATCAGTCAACACCCGGGCGGGCGCGACGAGTCGAGCGGCGGCGGCCGTGGCGGCAGCGGCGGGGGCGACGGCGGTGACGGCGGGGGCAACGGCGGTTCCGGTGACTCCGGCGGCTCCGGCGGCGGTTCGGGTTCCGCCGGTTCCGGTGGTTCGGGCGGTTCCGGGGGCGACTCCGCAGGCAATGGTTCGGACGACGGCGCCAAGAACGGCGGCGGTTTTGGCGGTCAGCTCCCGGCCGGCTCCAGCCTCCCCAACTGCACGGCGAACAACGTGAAGTTGACGCTGAAGAGCGTGCACAACTCGTACGCTCCCGACGAGCGGCCCACCATCCAGCTCATCGCCAAGAACACCTCGGGCGGCGACTGCAAGGTCGATCTCGGCCCGGAGAACACGGTGTTGACGATCACTCAGGCGGGCAGCGACGACGACATCTGGGCGTCCGACGACTGCCTCAAGGGCACCACGGCCGCGCTGTACCGGGTGCCGGCGCACAGCCAGGTCGTCCACACGGTGAAGTGGGACCGCAAGCCCGGCGCCCCCAAGTGCGCCACCCCGCCCGCTGGTTCGGCCCCGGCCGGCACGTATCTGGTCGAGGCGAAGGCCCCGGGCCTGTCCAAGGCGCAGACGTCCTTCGTCCTCGCGAAGGACTGAGCCCCCTCGACAGAGCGCCCCAACAGGGCCCTCTGGCAGAGCCCCCAACGGGGCCCTCTAACAGAGCCCCGACCAGAGCCCCCGAACCGGGCCCGTCGAAGAGTGAGCGCCGGACGAGACCGACTCGTCCGGCGCTCGGTCGTCCGTCGTCAGACCGCTCGGTCGTCCGTCGTCAGACGTAGCGCTCCAGGATCGACGACTCGGCCAGCCGGGACAGGCCCTCGCGGACGCTGCGGGCGCGGGCCTCGCCGACGCCGTCCACCGTCTGGAGGTCGTCCACGCTCGCGGCGAGCAGCTTCTGCAGCCCGCCGAAGTGCTCCACCAGCCGGTCGATGATCGCGCCGGGCAGCCGCGGCACCTTGGCGAGCAGCCGGAAGCCGCGCGGGGACACCGCGGAGTCGAGCGCCTCGGGAGACCCGGTGTAGCCCAACGCCCGGGCCACCGTGGACAGTTCGAGAAGCTCGGCGTGACTGAGCGCGTCCAGCTCGAAGAGCGCCTGGTCGACCGTGCGGGACCGCTTCGCGGTCGGCTCCGGCACATAGTCCCGGACGACCAGCTCGCGGTCGGGCTCGACGCCGGCGATCAGCTCGTCGAGCTGGAGCGTCAGCAGCCGCCCGTCGGTGCCCAGCTCGACCACGTACTCGGCGATCTCGGTGGCGATACGGCGCACCATCTCCAGGCGCTGCGCGACCGCGGAGACGTCCCGGACGGTGACCAGGTCCTCGATCTCCAGCGCGGACAGCGTGCCCGCGACCTCGTCCAGCCGGAGCTTGTAGCGCTCCAGGGTGGCGAGGGCCTGGTTGGCGCGGGACAGGATCGCGGCGGAGTCCTCCAGGACCCGGCGCTGACCGTCCACGTACAGGGCGATCAGCCGCATCGACTGGGACACCGAGACGACGGGGAAGCCGACCTGCTTGCTCACCCGGTCCGCGGTGCGGTGCCGCGTGCCCGTCTCCTCCGTCGGGATCGTCGGGTCGGGCACGAGCTGCACCCCGGCCCGCAGAATCTTGGTGATGTCCTTGTCGAGCACGATGCCGCCGTCGAGCTTGCACAGCTCCCGCAGACGCGTCGCCGTGAACTCCACGTCCAGCACGAATCCGCCCGTGCACATCGCTTCGACGGTCTTGTCGGAACCGAGCACGATGAGTCCGCCCGTGTTGCCGCGGAGAATCCGCTCAAGCCCGTCGCGCAGCGCCGTGCCGGGTGCCACGGCGCTCAGTGAGGCGCGCATCAGGCCATCGGCACCGGAGCTCCCACCGGACTTTCCGGGAGCTGCTGCCCGGTCGTTGGCTGCCACTGCACTCCTCCGGTCGCAGGTTCTGGACGCCCGCTTCGCGCACACACAGTTCGTACGGACGGGCGAGACCAGGGCAAAGTCTACCGGCGCCGCTCCTCGTCCCGTGGGGCCTCTCTGCGACGCGAGCGCGGAAGGACGCTCAGCGCCTCGCCGATGTCGGCCACTTCCAGGACCTTCATACCGGCCGGGACCTTGCCCGGGTCGGCCGGGACGAGGGCGTGCGTGAAGCCGAGCCGGTGCGCCTCGGCCAGCCTGCGCTGCACGCCCGTGACGCGTCTCACCTCTCCGGCGAGGCCCACCTCACCGATCGCGACCAGGTTCTTGGGCAGCGGGGTGTCGCTCGCGGCCGACGCCAGGGCCAGCGCGACGGCGAGGTCCGCGGCCGGCTCGGTGAGCTTCACGCCGCCGACCGTCGCCGAGTAGATGTCCCGCTTGCCGAGCGCGCTGATCCGGCCGCGCTGCTCCAGGACGGCGAGCATCATCGAGACGCGGGAGGTCTCCAGGCCGGAGGTGGTGCGCCGCGGGGAGGGGATCTGCGAGTCCACGGTGAGCGCCTGCACCTCGGCGACCAGCGGGCGGCGGCCTTCGAGGGTGACGGTCAGGCAGGTGCCGGGCACGGGCTCGGCGCGGCGCGTGAGGAACAGCCCCGACGGGTCGGTGAGCCCGGTGATGCCCTCGTCGTGCAGCTCGAAGCAGCCGACCTCGTCCGTCGTCCCGTACCGGTTCTTGACGCCGCGCACGAGACGCAGGCGCGCGTGCCGGTCGCCCTCGAAGGACAGCACCACGTCCACCAGGTGCTCCAGCAGGCGCGGGCCGGCGATCGCGCCGTCCTTGGTGACATGGCCCACGAGCAGGGTGGACATGCCCCGCTCCTTGGAGGCGCGGATCAGCGCGCCCGCCACCTCGCGGACCTGCGCCATGCCGCCGGGCGCGCCGTCGATCTCCGGGGAGGCGATGGTCTGCACGGAGTCCAGGATCAGCAGGGAGGGCTTCACCGCGTCCAAGTGGCCGAGGACGGCGGCCAGATCGGTCTCGGCGGCGAGATACAGGTGGTCGTCGATCGCCTTGATGCGGTCGGCGCGCAGCCGCACCTGGCTCGCCGACTCCTCGCCCGTCACATACAGCGTGCGGTGCTCGTCGCTCGCCGACTTGGCCGCCACGTCCAGCAGCAGCGTGGACTTGCCGACGCCGGGCTCGCCCGCGACCAGGACGACCGCGCCGGGCACGAGTCCGCCGCCCAGCACCCGGTCCAGCTCGGGCACGCCGGTGCTGCGGGCGGTGGCCTGGCGGCCGTCGACCTGTCCGATCGGGACCGCGGAGGTGGTCACCCGGCCGGGGGCCGTGGTCCGGACGGCGGGCGCGCCGTACTCCTCGACCGTGCCCCACGCCTGGCATTCGGGGCAGCGGCCGAGCCACTTGGCCGTCTGCCAGCCGCACTCGGTGCAGCGGTAGGACGGCCGGTCCTTCGCGGTTTTCGTACGGGCAGCCATGACCGAACCGTAGCCCGGCCCACTGACAACCCGACACGCGCCGACGCCTCCGGCCGGGCGAGGGGGGATTCCGGCGGACGAGGGCGGCTCCCGGCGGACGAAGGCGGTTCCCGTCGGACGGGAGCGGCTCCCGGGACACGCCGACGGCTTCCGTCCGATGCCGACGGCTCCCGGCGCATGTCACCGGCTTCCGTCCGACGCCGACGGTTCCGGTCGGCCGGGAGCGAGTGTCGGCGGAACCGAGAGCTACGGTCGCCAGGCGAGGGCGGACGCCGGTCACTCCGCTCCCTCGGGCCCCACGAGCCCCCTGTGCCCCGGTGCCACCCCCGCGCGACGGAACCTCCGGGGTCTCGCCGCGGGTGATCTGCCATCGACTGCCATCGCCGCCCGTGACGGCCCAGGCCAGGGGATCGGGGGGAGGTGTCCCCTATTGAGGGATCGTTTCACCCGTACGGATTAAATGTGCTCAAGGTGGCGGAAGTGGCCACCGTCGGGCACCTACGGTCGCACGGGTGATGAGCAGCAGTCCGGAGACCTCCACGCACACCACCGGCGCACACCGGGCGCACGGAGCCGCGCGCAAGCGGACGGCCGTGCCCCGTGGCGCGACCCCCCGCGGCCTGGCCGAGCGGCCCCCCGCGCGGTACGAGCCGTACCTGGACGGCCTGTTCACCTACTGCCTGTCCGTGCTGTGCGACCACGACGCGGCGACCGCGGCCCTCGCGGACACCCTCGCCCTCGCCGAGCGCCGGGGCCCGCGCGGCCCGGAGTCCGGCGCCGACCGCAGGGCCTGGCTGTACGCGCTGGCCCGCTGGTCCTGCCTGCGCAAGCTCACCGAGGCGCGGCGCAGGCGCCAGGCGGCGCACGCCTCCGGCCGCCACGCCCCCCGGCAGCCGCAGCCGCAGCCGCAGCCGCAACCGCAGCCACAGACGCCCGCGCGGTCGCAGCCCGGGCAGCCGGCCGGGAAAGGCGACCCGCCGGCCGGGGGAGCGGCGGGCGGTGTCGGCGCCGGCACCGGCGCCGGCGTCGGGGAGGCCGGGCCCAGGCCGTCGCACCGGGCGGCGCACAAGGCCGCCGCCGACCGCCGCGCCGCCGAGGCGCTGAGCGTCGTCCCGCTCTCCGAGGAGACCCAGGCGCGCCGCCGGCACGAACTGGCCCTGCTGGCCTGGCCGGAGGCCGCGGGCACGACCCCTGAGCAGCGCGAGGCGCTCGAACTCGCCGTCCGCCACCAGCTCGCCGCCCACGAGGTCGCCGCCGTCCTCGGCATGGACCTCGCCGGCACCCGCGAACTGCTCGCCTCGGCCGCCTGCGAGGTGGAGCGCACCCGGGCCGCCCTCGCCGTCGTCGAGACGGGCACCTGCCCCAGCGTCGCCCGGCTCACCGGAGACAGCCGGCTCGTGCTGAGCACCACCCTGCGCAGCGAACTGGTCCGGCACGTGGACGACTGCCCGCGCTGCCGCCGTACCGCCGAGCGCGCCGTCCCCGGCACCTGGCCCGGCACGAGTGTCACGCCCGCCGCGCTCCCCGTCCTGGAGGCCCCGCAGGCGGAACTCCGCGCGGCGATGGCGCACGCCCCGCGCGCGCGGGGGAGCGCTCCGCGTTTCGACCGGCGGGGCTTCCCGATGGACCCCAAGGACCACGCGGCCCGGCGGGACCGGATGCGCGCGCGTGCCCTCACGACGGCGATCGTCGCCACCGTCGTCGCGGCGCCCGTGGTCGCCCTGTGGGCGGCGTACCGGGGGGCGCCGCTGACCGGCGAGGGCGTCGACGGCCGTCCGGCCACCGCGAGCGAGGCCCAGGACCCCGACGGCCTGGACGCCGGCCGCGCGGGCGGCTACGAGAACGCGGGCAACGCCAGTTCCCGCCCCGACTCCCGCTTCACCAAGGGCAGCCGCTCGCCCGACGTCTCCGTGGAGGTCGTCAGCCCGCCGGGGGACAAGGAGGGGCACCTCGCGGTGGCGGCCGGCACCGACGGCGACACCACCCTCGTCACCCTGAAGGCGTCCGGGAGTTCACCGGTCCACTGGTCCGCCCGCACCGACGCGGCCTGGCTCTATCTGAGCAAGGCGTCGGGAACGCTCGAACCGGGCGAGTCGTTGACGATCAAGGTGTACGTCGACCATCTGCACGAGCCGCTGGGCCACTGGCGGGCCCGGGTGTCGATCGCCCCGGCGGGCGCGGTCGTCACCATCGACGGGTTCGGGAACGCCCGCCCGACCCACCCCGGCGGCCACCACGGGCACGGGCATGGGCATGGTCCCCGTCCGACCCCGAGCGCGACCGACTCGTCCGGGCCGGGCCCGACACCGCCCCCGACCGGCCCCGACCCCTCCGACAGCCCGGCCGACCCGTCACCGACGCCCACCGACTCCTCCCCCTCGGACCCCGACGGCTCGACGCCCCCGCCGAGCGACGGCGGCGACGCGAGCCCGTCTTCGTAAGACCGTCCGCGCGAGGCGGGGAGGACCGTCCGCGCGAGGGGGTCCGACCCGGGGACTCGGCGCACCGGGACGGGCCCGGCGTCCAGGGGCGGCGGGGACTCGGCGCACCGGGTCGGACCCGGCGTCCAGGGCCGGCGGGGACTCGGCGCACCGGGACGGGCCCGGCGTCCAGGGCCGGCGGGGACTCGGCGCACCGGGACGGGCCCGGCGTCCAGGGAGGGCGGAGACTCAGCGCGCCGGGTCGGCGGGATGCGGGGCCAGCAGCGGCAGTTGGGAGGCCAGACGCTCCTCGCACAGCTCGACCAGCCGGTCGTATCCCGCCTTGCCCATCAGCTCGACCAGCTCAGGCCGGTACGAGACGTACACCGGGTCGCCGGCGCCGTGCGCCGAGGTCGCCGACGTGCACCACCAGTGCAGGTCGTGACCGCCCGGACCCCAGCCCCTGCGGTCGTACTCGCCGATGGAGACCTGGAGGACCCGGGTGTCGTCGGGCCGGTCGATCCACTCGTACGTGCGGCGCACCGGAAGCTGCCAGCAGACGTCCGGCTTGGTCTCCAGGGGTTCGCGCCCCTCCTTCATCGCCAGGATGTGCAGCGAGCAGCCCGCGCCGCCGGCGAAGCCGGGACGGTTCTGGAAGATGCAGGAGCCCTGGTAGGGGCGGGTCTGGCGCTCGCCGTCCTCGTCCTCGGAGACCCAGCCGGTCGCCGTGCCCACGTCGTGGTGCTGCCAGATCTCCGGAGTGAGCCGGGCCACGTGCTCGGAGACCCGCTGCTCGTCCTCCTCGTCGGAGAAGTGGGCGCCCAGGGTGCAGCAGCCGTCGTCGGCGCGGCCGGCCTGGATGCCCTGGCAGCCGCTCCCGAAGATGCAGTTCCAACGAGAGGTCAGCCAGGTCAGATCGCACCGGAAGATCTGCTCGTCGTCGGCGGGATCGGGAAACTCCACCCACGCGCGAGCGAAGTCGAGTCCCTTCTCGTCGCTCTTCATCGCCGCCTTCTTCGACTTCGTGGCCTTCGCCTGCGAAGAACCCGTGGCTGATTTGTCGGACTTCGCCTTTTTCGTCTTTGGCACGGGTCCAGGGTAAGTCGCTTCCGGCCCCTCCGGGGACGCCCCGTCCGCCCCGCGCAGATCACCCTTTGACAAGGGCTTTCGCCCCGCCCCACGCGAAGCGCCGCGCGGGCAGTAGCGTTCCGTACATGAGACTCGGTGTCCTCGACGTGGGTTCGAACACGGTGCATCTGCTGGTGGTGGACGCCCACCCCGGCGCCCGCCCGCTGCCCGCGCATTCGCACAAGGCCGATCTGCGGCTCGCCCAACTGCTCGACGAGAGCGGGGCGATCGACCCCGAGGGCGTCGACAAACTGATCGAAACGGTCCAGGAGGCGCTGGTCGCCGCCGAGGACAAGGGCGTCGAGGCCCTGCTGCCGTTCGCGACGTCGGCCGTCCGCGAGGCGAGCAACGCCGACGAGGTCCTCGCGCGCGTGCAGACCGAGACCGGTGTCGAGCTTCAGGTCCTCACCGGCGCGGAGGAGGCCCGGCTGACCTTCCTCGCCGCCCGCCGCTGGTTCGGCTGGTCGGCGGGCAAGCTGCTCGTACTGGACATCGGCGGGGGCTCCCTGGAGATCGCGTACGGCATCGACGAGGAGCCCGACGCGGCGGTGTCGCTGCCGCTCGGCGCCGGCCGGCTCACCGCGGGCTGGCTGCCCGGCGATCCGGCGGACCCGGCGGACGTACGGGCGCTGCGGCGTCACGTACGGACCCAGATCGCCCGGACGGTCGGGGAGTTCAGCCGTTTCGGCGCGCCCGACCATGTGGTGGCCACGTCCAAGACGTTCAAGCAGCTCGCCCGTCTCGCCGGCGCGGCCCGCTCCACGGAGGGCCTCTACGTCCAGCGTGAACTGAAGCGCCGCTCCCTGGAGGACTGGGTTCCGCGCCTCACCGCGATGACCGCCGACGAACGGGCGGAACTCCCCGGCGTCTCCCCGGGCCGCGCCCGCCAGCTCCTCGCCGGCGCGATGGTCGCCGAGGGCGCGATGGACCTGTTCGGCGTGGAGACCCTGGAGATCTGCCCGTGGGCCCTGAGAGAGGGAGTCATCCTCCGCCGCCTGGACCAAATGGAATCCGAGTAGCCACGGGCGGCACCTCCCATGCGCCGGAGCCCCCCAGGGGCGCGGGAAACCGCGCGACCAGCCAGCGCTGGACCGACACCACCGGTGACTATGGAATCGGGGCTGAGCGAAGGGGATAAGGGGCGCGGGGAACTGCGCGATCAGCCACGATGCCCCCGCACCGGCCAACGGAGAATTCCCCCACGGCGGCGGTCCGGCACCACCGGTGACCATGGAATCGGGGCTGAGCGAACGGATTTAGGGGCGCGGGGAACTGCGCGAACGCCCCCACCCCGCCCCCACCCCACCCGCACCCGGGCAGACAAGCTCACCTCCGGACGGGAAGGACCCCCGGCCGGCCAACCCCGGCCAACCCCCACCCACCCGCCGGAGCCACCCCGTACCCTGTCCCTCGTGGCAGAACCAGTCGTACGGATCCCGGATGCGAAGGTCGCGCTGTCCACGGCGTCCGTGTACCCGGAGTCGACGGCGACGGCCTTCGAGATCGCCGCGCGCCTCGGCTACGACGGAGTAGAGGTCATGGTGTGGACCGACCCGGTCAGCCAGGACATCGACGCCCTCCGCCGCCTCAGCGACCACCACAGGATGCCGATCCTCGCCGTCCACGCCCCCTGCCTGCTGATCACGCAGCGCGTCTGGTCCACCGACCCGTGGACCAAGCTCCAGCGCGCGAAGGCCGCCGCCGAGAAGCTCGGCGCGAGTACCGTCGTGGTGCACCCCCCGTTCCGCTGGCAGCGCCAGTACGCGCGTGACTTCGTCACCGGCATCTGGCGGATGGCGGACGAGACGGACGTCCGGTTCGCCGTCGAGAACATGTACCCCTGGCGCTACCGCGACCGCGAGATGCTCGCGTACGCCCCCGACTGGGACGTGACCAAGGACGACTACCGGCACTTCACGATCGACCTGAGCCACACCGCCACCGCCCGCACGGACGCCCTCGCGATGATCGGCCGCATGGGCGACCGCCTCGGCCACGTGCACCTCGCGGACGGCAACGGCTCCGGCAAGGACGAGCACCTGGTCCCCGGCCGTGGCAGCCAGCCCTGCGCCGAGCTGCTCGACCACCTCGCGCAGTCCGGCTTCGACGGTCACGTCGTGATCGAGGTCAACACCCGCCGCGCGATGTCCAGCGCCGAGCGCGAGGCCGACCTCGCGGAGGCCCTGGCCTTCACCCGCCTCCACCTCGCCTCGGCCGTGAAAGTCCCCCGCCGATGAGGACCCCGCACCCCCGCCGCACCACGGCGGCCCCTCACGGCCGCCGTACGAAGGCCCGCAACAGCTGCCGTACGAAGGCCCCCAGCACCCGCCGTACCAGGGCGAACCGCTACGGCTGCCGTACGCAGGCCCCCCGCCCCCGCCGCACCAAGGCCCCCCGCGCGTGACGGACGCCGCCCCCCGCCGCGGCCGGGGACGCCCCACCCGTACGCAGACCGAGGCGGGCCCCGCGACCCGCGACCGCATCCTGGACGCGGCCCGCGAGGAGTTCTCCGCGCGCGGCTACGAGAAGACGTCGGTGCGCGGCATCGCCAAGGCCGCCGGTGTGGACTCCGCGCTCGTCCACCACTACTTCGGCACCAAGGAACAGGTCTTCGAGGCGGCCGTCGAGGGTGCCATGGCCCCGGCGCTCGGCGCACCGGAGACGATCGTGGACGGCCCGCTGGACGGCGTCGGCGAACGCCTGACCCGCTTCTTCTTCGGCGTCTGGGAGAACCCCACGAGCCGTACGCCGCTGCTCGCGATCGTCCGCTCGGCGGTGAACAACGACACCGCCGCCGCGGTCTTCCGCCGGCTCGTCGCCGCGCAGCTGATGCGCCGGATCGCGGCCCGGCTCGACGCCCTCGACGCCCCCGACGCGGAACTGCGCGCCGAACTGGCGGCGGCCCAGCTCGTCGGGGCGGCGATGCTCCGCTATGTGATCAGGATCGAGCCGCTGGCCTCGGCGGACATCGAGCGCATCGTGGCGGCCGTGGCCCCGGTGGTGCAGGGACACCTGACGAACCCATGAGCGAGCGGCCCGCCGTACGACCCGGTTCCGCCCCGCCGAAACGGCGCTGACCTGCGCGTACACCTCATCCCCGTAACCGCTGTACGAGACGGATGTCCCGCGATCCGGACACCCTGTCCGGATCCTGGAGCACCGGCGTAGGCTCGACAGCAGCCACATTTCTCCTCATGCCTCCCCGAAGGAGCGAGCGACGATGCCCGAGCTGAGGTCCCGCACAGTCACCCACGGCCGCAACATGGCGGGCGCACGCGCCCTGATGCGCGCCTCCGGTGTACCGGGCGCGGACATCGGACGGAAGCCGATCATCGCGGTCGCCAACTCCTTCACGGAGTTCGTCCCGGGCCACACCCACCTCCAGCCGGTCGGCCGGATCGTCAGCGAGGCCATCACGGCGGCCGGCGGCATCGCCCGCGAGTTCAACACCATCGCGGTCGACGACGGCATCGCGATGGGCCACGGCGGCATGCTGTACTCGCTGCCCTCCCGCGACCTGATCGCCGACTCGGTGGAGTACATGGTCGAGGCGCACTGCGCCGACGCCCTGATCTGCATCTCGAACTGCGACAAGATCACCCCCGGCATGCTGATGGCGGCCCTGCGGCTGAACATCCCGACGGTCTTCGTCTCCGGCGGCCCGATGGAGTCCGGCCGCGCCACCCTGGTCGACGGCACGGTCCGCACGCTCGACCTGGTCGACGCGATCTCCGACGCCGTGAACGACAAGATCTCGGACGAGGACATCCTCCGTATCGAGGAGAACGCCTGCCCGACCTGCGGCTCCTGTTCCGGCATGTTCACCGCCAACTCGATGAACTGCCTGACCGAGGCCATCGGCCTGAGCCTGCCCGGCAACGGCTCGGTCCTCGCCACCCACACCGCCCGCAAGGGCCTGTACGAGGACGCGGCCCGCACGGTGGTCGACATCACGCGCCGCTACTACGACCAGGACGACGAGTCGGTCCTGCCGCGCAACGTCGCCACCCACGCCGCCTTCGAGAACGCCATGGCGCTCGACATCGCGATGGGCGGTTCCACCAACACGATCCTGCACCTGCTGGCCGCCGCCCAGGAGGCCGGTGTGGCGTTCGGCCTGGACGAGATCAACGAGGTCTCGCGCCGGGTGCCGTGCCTCGCCAAGGTCGCCCCGAACGTGGCCAAGGACCGTACGTACTACATGGAGGACGTGCACCGCGCCGGCGGCATCCCCGCCCTCCTCGGCGAACTGCACCGCGCCGGTCTGCTGAACGAGGACGTCCACTCCGTGCACAGCCCGTCGCTGTCCGACTGGCTCAAGACCTGGGACGTGCGCGCCGGTTCCCCGTCCCCGGAGGCGGTCGAGCTGTGGCACGCGGCCCCCGGCTGCGTCCGCTCCGCCGAGGCATTCTCCCAGTCCGAGCGCTGGGAGGCGCTGGACGAGGACGCCGAGAACGGCTGCATCCGCTCCGCCGAGCACGCCTACTCCAAGGACGGCGGCCTCGCGGTCCTCAAGGGCAACCTGGCGGTCGACGGCTGTGTGGTGAAGACGGCGGGCGTGGACGAGTCGATCTGGACGTTCGAGGGCCCGGCGGTCGTCTGCGAGTCGCAGGAGGAGGCCGTGGAGAAGATCCTCAAGAAGGAGATCACCCACGGCGATGTCGTCGTCATCCGCTACGAGGGCCCCAAGGGCGGCCCCGGTATGCAGGAGATGCTCTACCCGACCTCGTTCCTCAAGGGCCGCGGCCTCGGCAAGACCTGCGCGCTGATCACCGACGGCCGCTTCTCCGGCGGCACTTCGGGACTGTCCATCGGCCACGCCTCTCCGGAGGCCGCGTCCGGCGGCACGATCGCCGTCGTCCGGGACGGCGACCGCATCCGCATCGACATCCCGAACCGCTCGATCGAACTCCTCGTCCCCGAGGAGGAGTTGGCGGCCCGCCACGAGGCCCTGAACGGCGTCTACGCCCCCGCGAACCGCGACCGCAAGGTCTCCGTCGCACTCCGCGCGTACGCCGCGATGGCGACGAGCGCGGACAAGGGCGCGGTGCGGGACGTCTCCAAGCTGGGCTGAGCGCCCGCCGGAACACCACGAAGGGGCCCCTCCCGCCGGAGCGGCCCCTTCGCCGTCCCGCCCGTCACCACCGCGAGGGGTCCTTCCCGTCGACCGCGAAGAGGGAGCCGTCGGGGGAGGTGGCGTAGATCCTGCCGTGGGTGGGGAGGGGGGCGGGGAGCACGTTGACCAGCGAACCCCGCTCGCTGCCCAGCCGCGCCCGGGTCTGCCCGAGCAGGGTGCCCCTGGCTGCGTCGACCGCGAGCAGCCGTCCGTCCGCGGCGCTCAGGTAGACGCGGTCACCCGCCGGGACGGGCGCCGAGGCCCAGGAGACGGACGTCTCCAGCCGCCACCGCTGGGTGGCCGACTTGGTGTCGACGGCGACCAGCGCGCCGCCGTCGCCCAGCAGATAGGCCGTGTCCCCGCGTACGGCGGTCTGCGCCGCGGGAAGCGGCAGCCGCAGCGGGATACGCCGGTCCGTCCGGTCGGCGACGTCGTACAGCACGACGGCGTCCGTCGCCTGATAGGCGTCCGTCGAGGTGAACCAGAGCGTGCCGTCCTGCGCGTGGACGAGGGTCAGCCCCGGGTCGACACCGCGCTGCCACTTCACGTCACCGGTCTCGGGGTCCACCGCCGTCACAGTCGTGCGCGTTCCGCCCGCGGTGACGGCGTACGCCAATGTGTCCCCGTAGGACGAGAACCTCGGCACCCCCTTCTTCCCGGGGAGTGCGTGGTGCCACAGCTTTCTGCCGGTCGCCGCGTCGAGGCCGGTCACCTCGCCGTGCCGGTCGGTGAGCAGGACGACACCGCCGGCGTGCGCGATCCCGCCCCCGTAGCGGGTGGTGTCGAGGCCCCAGCGGGTCTCCCCGGTGGCGGGGTCGAGGGCCGTGATCCGGCGTCCACCGCTGCTGATGACCTGGAGCAGCCCGCCGGACAGCACCGGGCCGCTCGTCACGTCGTCACTCCGCGCGGCGGTGTCCGGCCGCGACCACAGCACCTTGCCGCTCACCTGGTCGACGGCCGCTGCCAGCAGCCCGCGCCGAACGCAGTACAACCGTCGCCCGTCGGCAGCGCACAGCGGCTGGCCGGAGACCTTCGCTCCCCGGGCGCCCGGCTTGACGTCCCACGGCGCGAAGGCCGCGCCGGCCGTGGGCCGGGCCGGTTGGTCCCGCGCCGCCGGAGCCGTCGTTCCGCCGACGCGGGCGATGGAACCGACGGCGACGGCGAGCCCCACAAGGGCCAGAGCGGCGAACAGCCGCCGGCGCCGCCCGGACCCTTTGCGCCCGGCCGTGTGCGTCGGGTCCTCGGAACCCTCCGGGCGCGCGGGCGCCGCGGGCCGGAGCCGGAACGCCCGCCGCTCCGACTCCCCGTTCCCGGAACGCTGTTCGGGTATGAACGCCCGGGTGTCGTACGACGCCGAGACCGAACGCAGCGCCGTCATCAGCTCGTCCGGGGTGGGCCGGTCCTCCGGCTCCTTGGCGAGACAGCGTGCGACCAGACCGGCCAGTTCGTCCGGCACCCCTGTCAAGTCCGGCTCGTCGTGCACGACTTGGTACGCGACCAGATACGGACTGTCCGAATCGAAGGGCCCGCTCCCGGTGGCGGCGTGCACGATCAGCGAACCGAGGGCGAACACGTCGGCGGCGGGCCCCACATGCCGTGGTTTGCGGAACTGCTCCGGCGCCATGAACGGCGGAGTGCCGATCAACTTGCCGGTCTCCGTGCGCAGTTCGCTGTCGGCCGGCCGGGAGATGCCGAAGTCGATGACTTTCGGACCGTCGTCGGCCAGCAGGACGTTGCTGGGCTTGAGGTCGCGGTGCACGACCCCGGCCCGGTGGATGTCCCGCAGGGCCTCGGCGAGCCCGGCCATGAGGTGCCGCAGCCGGGCCGAGGGCAGCGCGCCGTTCCGCTTCACGTGCTCGGCGAGGGTCGGGCCGGGGATGAACAGGGTTGCCATCCACGGGTTCTCGGCCTCGGGATCGGCGTCGACCACGGGTGCGGTGAAGGCCCCGCTGACCCGGCGGGCGGCGGTGACCTCCTGCCGGAACCGGCCCCGGAACTCGGGGTCCTGGGCGAGCGCGGCGTGTACGACCTTGACGGCGAGCCGCAACCCGGAGGCGGAGCGCGCCAGATGGACGATGCCCATGCCACCGGAGCCGAGTTCCGCCTCCAGCAGGTACTGCCCGGCATAGCGCGGTTGTTCCGCTTCCGGGTCCGTACCGGTGCTGCGCTGTGGCGGCATCACTCACCCCCGTGGGTTCGACCGCATGCGCGACGCGCAGAGCCTAGTCGATCCCGCGTACGAAACATCGGCGGCTTGCTAGCCTCTGCGCGCAGCTCGATTTTGGCGTGAACCAGTCACGTCAGTCATCCACTGGGGGGAGAACGAAATGGCCACCGAAGACAGCACGGAAGACAGGGCCGTCACGGCGTCGACGGAAGGGGCGGAAGCCGAACCGCTCGCCGCACAGGCGCTCCGCACGTACCCGATCGCACCGGGCGTCGCCCTGAACGTCCGCAGCGGACCGGGCACCCACTACCCGGTCGTCCGCACCATCCCCGCGGGCTCGTCCGTCCCCATCCGCTGCCAGTGCCCGGGCGAGTCCGTCACGGGCCCCTACGGCACCTCGAAGATCTGGGACAACATCGCCAACGCCCAGTTCGTCGCGGACGCCTACATCTACACGGGCAGCGACGGCTACGTCGCCCCGAAGTGCTCCTGACGCCTTACGACAAGCGGAGGAAGACCGTGAAGATCGTGTCAGCCAGACGGGCCGCCCTGCTCGGCGGGGCCACGGCCGCGCTGCTGATGGTGGCGGGGGCCACCTCCCAGGCATCGGCCGCCCTGCGTACGTACCCGGTCGCACCGGGCGTCGCCCTGAACGTCCGCAGCGGACCGGGCACCGGCTTCAGCATCGTCCGCACGCTGCCGGCGGGTACGAGCGTCCCGATCTACTGCCAGTGCCCCGGGGAGTCCGTCAGCGGCACCTACGGCACGAGCAAGATCTGGGACAACATCTCGAACGGACAGTTCGTGTCCGACGCGTACATACAGACGGGCAGTGACGGTTACGTCGTCCCGAAGTGCTCCTGACCGGGGGCACCCCACCAGGTATCCCGCCGCGCGCGGCGCCGGGGCGATAATCGTCGGGTGAGTGACAAGACGACGACCCCCGGAACCGCGGCCGGCACCCCCGTGGGCCCCCGCCCCGAGCCGCTGCGTTTCTTCGGGACGACGTGGGTGGAGCACGACGGCGGCTACGCCGGCCGGCGCGCCGGCGTGGCCGTCGGCTCGCTCGCCGCCGCCGTGGCCGCCTGCTTCGTGCTCCGCTTCGCCTACCAGGGCCTCGCCATCGCCGACGTCGGCAAGCCCGTGACCGTCCTGCTCGTGGTGATGTTCGCGGTGTGCACCGCCCTCGCGTTCCGCCACACCTGGGACTCGTTCACCACGCGCCCCGACCCCGAGCGCCAGGCCTCCCTCCGCGGGCTCCTCGCCATCGGCTTCGTCGGCACCCTGCTCGCCTACGCCTTCCGCTCCGTCACGGAGGCCCCCGGCGAGCAGCTCCACCGCCAGGAGTACGAGACGGCGAAGGAGCGGTACGCCCGCCGCGGCACACGCCGGACGGGCAACCCGTCGAAGGCGAGGAAGGGCCGCAAGGCC